>CAYQBR010000023.1:0-13780 GCA_964415735.1 uncultured Klebsiella sp.
GCCAGCATGCTGAAGAGCATCAGCAGCACACCCAGGATCTTGGAAACGACGCTCAGATGCATGATGGTGTCAGAAGAAGGTCAGGCCGACCTGGAAGAGACGTTCCACTTCGGGAATGCGGCGTTTGTCCACCAGGAAGAGAATGACGTGATCCCCTGATTGAATGACGATGTTGTCGTGAGCGATCAGCACTTCATCGTCACGCACAATGGCGCCGATGGTTGTCCCTGGAGGCAGCTCGATGTCCTCGATGGCCTTGCCCACCACCCTGGAGGAATGGCTGTCACCGTGAGCGATGGCCTCCAGGGCCTCGGCAGCGCCTCGGCGCAGGGAATGCACGTTCACGATGTCGCCGCGCCGCACATGGGTGAGCAGACTGCCGATCGTGGCGAGCTGTGGTGAAATCGCGATATCGATCTCGCCTCCCTGCACCAGGTCGACGTACGCGGGATTGTTGATCAGGGTCATGACCTTGCGTGCCCCGAGTCGCTTGGCCAGCATCGACGACATGATGTTGGCCTCGTCGTCGTTGGTCAGCGCCAGAAACACATCGGTGTCCTCGATGCTTTCCTCCAGCAGCAACTCCTTGTCGGAAGACGCGCCGTTGATAATGATCGTCTTGTTCAGGCGCTCGGAGAGATAGGCGCAGCGTTGCGGGTTGTGCTCGATGATCTTTGTCTGGTAGCGGGACTCGACGGCTTCGGCGAGCCGCGAGCCGATGTTGCCGCCACCCGCGATGATCAGGCGACGATACGGGCGATCCAGCCGGCGCAACTCTCCCATCACCCTGCGGATATTGCGCTGCGCAGCAATGAAGAACACTTCGTCGTCGGCCTCGATGACGGTGGAACCCTCCGGCATGATGGCGGTGTCTCGACGGAAGATGGCCGCCACGCGGGTGTCGACATTCGGCATGTGTTCGCGCAGGAAGCGGATCTCCTGCCCGATGAGCGGACCGCCGTAATAGGCCTTGACTGCCACCAGCTGCGCCTTGCCTTCTGCAAAGTCCAGCACCTGCAGGGAGCCGGGCAGATCGATGAGTCGCTCGATGTAGTGAGACACCAGCTGCTCCGGGCTGATCACGACATCCGCCGCGATCGCGCCGGGCTCGAACAGGCCTTCCGCAGACATGTAGGACGCCGAACGCAGACGGCAGATTTTCTTCGGCGTCTTGAACAACACCTGAGCGATCTGGCAGGCCACCAGATTGACCTCGTCGTTCTCGGTCACGGCAATCAGCATGTCGGCATCGTCTCCGCCAGCCATCCGCAACACGTCCGGGTAAGAAGGTTGACCGACCGCCGTACCGATGTCGATTCTGTCCTTCAACTCACGCAGCTTGTCGGCGTCGGGGTCCACAATCGTGATGTCATTGGCTTCGCTGGCGAGGTTCTCGGCAAGCGAGACGGCGACGTGGTTCGCTCCGAGGATGATGATCTTCATCTACGCAATGTCTCCGGGTTCTTGCGCAGACGCGCAAAGTAAAACCCATCGTGGCCCGCGGCATCGGGCAGCAGCTGTCTGCCGTGAGCGCATTCTACTCCCCACGCGGCGGGAATTTCCTCGTGTTTTGCGTCGCTCTGCTGTGCAACGAAGTGGCCGATGACGTCCGCGTTCTCGGATGGCAGGACGGAGCATGTGGAATACAGGAACAGGCCGCCCGGCTTCAGACACGGCCAGAGCGCGGCAAGCAGCCGCAATTGTTCCTTCTGCAAGGCCCGGACTTGATCCTCCTGCCGCAGCAACTTGATGTCGGGATGACGGCGGATGATGCCAGTGGCGGAACAGGGAGCGTCGAGCAGGATGCGATCGAAGAGTCGCCCATCCCACCAGCTCGAGGGCTCTGCGGCATCGGCACACACGAGCGTGGCCTGCAGTTGCAGGCGATCCAGATTCTGCTGCACACGCTCGAGTCGTCTGGCGTCGTTGTCCAGGGCTACGACACGAGAGAATGGAACGCCTCGCTCCAGCAGATGACAGGTCTTGCCGCCAGGGGCAGCACAGGCGTCCAGAATGCTGACGCCCGGTGCCAGATCGAGCAAGTCCGGAATCAGCTGGGACGCCTCGTCCTGCACGCTGGCGAGGCCCTCGGCGAAACCCGGCAAGGCGGTCACCGGGTGCGCGTGCTCCAGATAGAGACTGCTCTCGGCCAGTGCGCCTGGTCGTGCCGCGCACTGCGCCAGCGCCAGTCTGTCGAGATAGTCCTCCCGGGACACTCGCGCGAGATTGACTCGCAGCGTCATCGGGGGATGCTGATTGTTGGCCTCAAGAATCGCTTGCCAGTGCTCTGGCCAGGCTTGCTGCATGGCCTGCATGAACCACTGCGGGTGGGAAAGACGCGCGGCATCAGACTTCATTGCTCGCGCAAGCAAGGTCTCGGAGTCTCGCAGGAAGGAGCGCAGCACCGCATTCACCAGACCCTTGGCCCACTGCTTCTTCAACACCAGCGTGGCAGCGACAGTTTCGTTGACGACGGCATACTCAGGAACACGCATGCCGTGCAGCTGGTACAGACCGCACAGCAGCAGGCAGCGAACATCCTGATCCTTGGCCTTCAGGGGTTTTTCGAGCAATTGCGCCAGGACGGCATCGAGCAGGAAATACCAGCGGCAGGTGCCGAAGCAGATTTCCTGCAGCAAGGGGAAGTCCTGGGCATTGTCATTCGGGCGCTCCAGCAAGGTGGCCAGGGAGCCCTGTTGCTGCAGGAGTCTGCTGAGGATCGTGGCAGCCTGTGCGCGCAGTTGACCGGGTTTCATGGTGCGACGGCAATCAATTCATCGAACTGCGAACCAGGCTCGAAGTAGCTTCTGTGCGCATTGAGGAAATCGCGGAAGCTCACGGCATTCTTTCCTGGCAGCTGAATCCGGGTGATGTTCAGAGAGGACTCGACGCACGCGACGCGCAGCCCGTCGCTGTCTGCGCTTATCAGCGTCCCAGGATTGCAGGCAGCGATCCCTGGCAGCACGGACGCCTCCAGTATCCGGATTCGCTCGTGACGATATTGAGCGAATGCGGGCTGGCGCCCGACCATGCCGCGAATCTGTCGGTGGATGACACGGGCATCCTGATCCCAGTGAATGAGGGACTCTTGTTTTTCCAACTTGGCCGCATAGGTGCTTGCGGTGTGATCCTGCGCCGTGGCGTGCAGGATGCACT
Source organism: uncultured Klebsiella sp. (assembly GCA_964415735.1). GTDB lineage: Bacteria > Pseudomonadota > Gammaproteobacteria > Pseudomonadales > Pseudohongiellaceae > UBA5078. The sequence continues at coordinate 3,157 of CAYQBR010000023.1, forward strand.
GTTCGAGATCGGCCAGTGCAGGCAGCAGCGCTTTGATGCCGGCATGTTCCAGCTTGCTCTCCAAGCTGATGCGATCGTCTTCCTCGGTGATGTCGACCACTTCGGTGCACAGCATCGGTCCGGTATCCAGGCCCTTGTCCATCTGCATGATGGTGACACCGGTGCGCGTATCGCCTGCCATGAGAGCACGCTCGATCGGTGCCGCCCCGCGCCAGCGGGGAAGAAGAGAGGCATGAACGTTCACACAACCCAGGCGGGGAGTGTCCAGAATGGCCTGCGGCAGAATGAGTCCGTAGGCAACCACCACCATCACATCGGCCTGCCATTGCGCGAGCTCACCGGCAGCCGTGTCGGTGCGCAGGGTGTGCGGCTGAAGGACCGCAAGCCCCTGTGCCATGGCGACCTGTTTCACCGCGCTCGCCTGCAGCTGCTTGCCACGGCCGGCGGGACGATCGGGCTGAGTGTAGACGGCCACCACCTCATGTTCTGAGCGCAGCAGTGCCTGCAGGATTCCGGCAGCAAATGGCGGCGTGCCCGCGAAGACGATTCTCAATCTGCTCATAGCGATTCCGGAAGCGGACCAGCCGACGGCGCTGATCCAAGGGGTGAATCAGGCGGATTCCTTGTGGGCCAGCTCAAGCTTCTTGCGAATGCGCTCGCGCTTGAGGCTGCTTAGATAGTCGACGAACAGCTTGCCGTTGAGATGGTCCATCTCGTGCTGAATGCAGGTTGCCAGCAAGCCGTCTGTCTCGATGACAAAGGGTTCGCCATGACGATCCAGCGCATGAATCCGGACCATTCGCGGACGCGAGACCGTCTCGTAGAAGCCTGGCACGGAAAGACAACCTTCGTCATAGTCTTCCAGGGTCTGGTCTATAATTTCGATGCGAGGATTGATGAAGACGAGAGGCGTGTCCTTGTTGTCCGAAATGTCGATCACGATCAGCTGCTTGTGGATGTTCACCTGGGTGGCCGCCAGGCCGATGCCCGGAGCGGCGTACATGGTCTCGAACATGTCGTCGATGGTGCGCGACAATTCCGGCGTGAATTCAACCACGGGCGTCGCCTTGCGGCGCAGCCTCAGGTCAGGAAACTCCAGGATGTTCAGAATGGCCATATGCGATAAATACCAGCAAGCGCGCGAACTTAGGATTGAAATTTAAAACAGGACTGTGAACTGCTTCTAGTGCTGAGTATACCGTATTGCTAAGATACGGCACCTCTCCCAAACGAGCCGGATTGTAAATATGAACGCGTCTAGACTGAAGAGGCTCCTCCTGGCATGCGCGTGTATCGTCATGGCGGCCATGCCTCTGGCGAACATCCAGGCTCAGACACTCACCCTTGCGTCGGGATCTCCCGACACCTATGTGGTGAAGGAAGGCGACACGCTGTGGGATATCGCGTCGGTATTTCTTCAGGAACCGTGGCGCTGGCCCGAGATCTGGCAGAGCAATCCGGAAGTTCAGGACCCTGACCTCATTTACCCCGGCGATATACTGCGGCTGGTCGCCACCGCAGATGGGCCCCGGATCCTCATGGAGCGCGCGGGCCGTCAGGTGGTCCGACTCAGCCCCACCGTTCGTGAGTCCCCGCTGCTCAATCCCATTCCCAGCATTCCTCGTCAAGCCCTGCAAGGCTTTCTGGTGGAGAACCGCATCGTCGACAAGGAAACTTTCGAATCGGCGCCCTACATTCTTTCCAGTGCTACGGGGAATCTGATCATGGGCGCCGGACATGAAGTCTTTGTCCGCGGCGAGTGGCCAGGCAGTGAGACGGGTTTCGACGTCTTTCGACTTGGCGCTGCCTATCGTGATGACGACGGTGCGCTGCTCGGGCAGGAGGCCACCAAGCTGGGCGAACTGACCGTGATTTCCGACGAAGGTGGCGGTTTGCGGCGCGCGCTCATCGTGCAGAGCGACGAAGAGCTCAAGGCCGGTGACCGCTTGCTGCAGCGAGAGGCTGACCGTCTGGAGCTGAACTATTTTCCGCGCTCCCCCGATGTGGCTCTGGATGGGAGCATCATTGGCCTGCTCAACAATGAAAGTCAGGCGGCGCAATACGAGTCGGTGGTCATCGATCTGGGCAAGTCGCATGGCCTGGATGAAGGCGACCTGTTGTCAATTCTGCGCAAGGGGAATGTCGTGGAAGACGTCGTGGCAAGAACCAGTGTCACTCTGCCTGCGACCGAGATCGGTCTGCTTCTGGTGTACAAGACCTTCGAGCGCATGAGCTACGGTGTCATCCTGACTCTCACCGAGCCCTCGGCTGCAGGAGACTTCGTCCGCACGCCCTGACGTCTGGCGGCCAACAATTCCACTTTGAATCAAGGATGATCAAAGGCATGAATACCCAGGAGATGTTCGACTGGCTGACGTTGTTTCACGACGACAGCATCCCCCCCTCGCTCGTACGACACCTGCTGATGGCCAGCGCAACGCCTGGCGGGCTTCGCGAACAGCTGCAAAAGACCTCCAACACGGACAACGAAGCCGGGCTTCTCCTTCAGCAGGCGCTGCAGTCAGTGATTGCGCGTGCCCGGGCAGAGTCGGCCCTGGCCTGGAGCAGCCAGAAGGACCATTGGCTGCTTGTGCTGACAGATCCTCGCTATCCCCCACTCCTGCGCGAGATTGCCGATCCTCCCCCATTGCTTTTCGTTCGAGGCAACCTTGATGCGTTGCCATTGCCTCAGATTGCCGTTGTGGGCAGTCGTCGAGGCAGTGTCGACGGGCGTGACAACACAGTCATGTTTGCCCGCGAGATCGTGAACAAAGGGCTTGGTGTATGCAGTGGACTGGCAACCGGAATAGACACGGTGGCTCATACGGCAGCTCTTGATGCAGGGGGGATCACCAATGCAGTGCTTGGCACAGGGGTCGATCAGATCTATCCACGTTCCAATGCCCGGCTGGCGTCCAGAATCCTGGAAAATGGCGCGCTCGTATCGGAGTTTCCTCTCGGCTATCCGGCACTTCCCGTGAATTTTCCACGTCGCAACAGGATCATCAGCGGGGTGAGCATCGGAGTTCTCGTGGTGGAGGCGGCACTTCAAAGCGGCTCGCTCATCACGGCACGGATGGCCATGGAGCAGAATCGTGAAGTCTTTGCCGTGCCTGGAGCCATCCGCAATCCCTACGCACAGGGTTGCCACAGGCTGATCCGCGACGGGGCCACTCTTGCCGGAGCGCCAGAGGATCTCTGGGCGTCGCTTGACGGTTTGCTCGAGTTGTCGACTCGCGCTGCAGCTGCAGTCAGCATGAGCAAGAGCCACTCATGCGATGTCGCGCGAACGGGTTCATTCACGCAGGCACAGCGCGAATTGCTCGCCCAGCTTGGTTTCGAGCCGGCAAGTCTGGACCTGATAGCTGCCCGCACCGGCAGAAATGTGCTCGAACTGCAGGCAGAATTGCTGACCCTCGAGCTTGCGGGAGCCGTTCGTTGCGAGGCTGGCCGCTATGTCCTGTGCGGAGTGGTACCCTTGCAAGGCCTCTGAGAGTCCTGTAATTTCTCGGCCTCAAATTTCCCAAGCAGAGGTGCAAAATGTCCGGTCCGTTCGTGGCGATTCTCATGGGTTCCGAGTCCGATCTGCCCGTCATGCAGGGAGCCAGCGATGTCCTGTCCGGGCTGGGTGTGCGCTGTGAAATGAAGATCACCTCGGCACACAGGACACCGGCAGCGACTCAGCAGTACATCAGCGACGCCGAATCCCGAGGCTGCGCACTGTTCATCGCGGGTGCCGGATTGGCGGCACATCTTGCCGGCGCAGTGGCCGCGCACACGCTCAAGCCAGTGATAGGAGTGCCCATCGACTCCGGGCCCATGCAGGGCATGGACTCCCTGCTCTCGACAGTCCAGATGCCGGCGGGCATCCCTGTCGCCACCGTGGCCATCGGCAAGACTGGCGCCAAGAATGCCGGTTACCTCGCTGCCCAGATACTGGCCTTGCAGGACCCCGCCCTGGCGCAAAGGGTCCGCGCAGAGCGCGAACAGAAGGCGGCCAGTGTGCAGGCGCAGGATCGTGCCCTGCAGGAATCCCGCAAGTAAGCGAGAGGAACCTGCGCGTGCAGCCAGGACAGTGGAAGATCAAGCGTGCTGCGCTGCAGCTGCTGGATGGCAAGGTCCTGGCATACCCCACCGACGCCACTTGGGCGCTGGGCTGTGATCCCGAAAACGAGACAGCCACCCTCAGACTCCTCGCCATCACGGAACGCCCGCCAGAACAGGGCCTGATCCTGCTGGCCGGCTCGGTCGCCCAGATCGAGCATCTCCTGGACGGCCTGAGCAGCAAGCAGCGACGCGCCATCGTTGCCAGTTGGCCGGGGCCGGCCCGGTGGCTGGTGCCCGACGTCAACGATGAAATTCCCGCCTGGATCAAAGGAGCCAGCGGCAATGTTGCGCTTGCCGTAAGCGCTCACCCGCTTGTTCAGGCCTTGTGCCTCGAATTCGGCGGGCCTGTCGTGTCGATTTCTGCCTGCCGCGGAACCGATGTGGCGGCCAGGAGCGCCCTGCAGGTGGTCAAGCATTTTGGCAAGGACATCGATGGTGTCCTGCATGGGAATCCAGGGGGCCTGACCCCGCCTGACTCGATCATTGACGCACGTTCAGGCAGAGTTGTCCCCTGAGTGTCGTTTCACCTTTCAAGCAGCAGGAGCCTGCCATGACCAGCAATCCGATGGAATCCGTCACTATCAGCGCAGTCAAGGAGTACCTGCTCGGACTGCAGGACTCCATCTGCAATCGTCTCGAAGCCATTGACGGTCGTGCCCGTTTCATCACCGATGCCTGGGAGCGCGACGCCGGCGGCAGCGGGCGCAGTCGCGTGATCAGTCAGGGGGCGGTGTTCGAGAAAGGCGGCGTCAATTTCTCTCATGTGTTCGGATCCAGGCTTCCGCCGTCTGCCTCTGCCACGCGGCCGGAACTGGCCGGGCGCTCCTTCCAGGCCATGGGGGTGTCACTGGTGATACATCCCGACAATCCCTTCGTGCCCACCTCTCATGCGAATTTCCGCTTCTTCGTGGCGGAAAAGGAAGGCGAGCAGCCAGTCTGGTGGTTCGGAGGTGGCTACGATCTCACCCCCTACTATGGCTTCGATGAGGATTGCCGGCACTGGCACCAGACGGCAAGCAATGCCTGCGCGCCATTCGGTGACCACCTTTACCCACGCTTCAAGAAGGAATGCGACGAGTATTTCTTCATCAAGCACCGCGGTGAACCGCGCGGAGTCGGTGGCCTGTTCTTCGACGATTTCAACGAACCCGGTTTCGCCAGCAGCTTCGACATGGTGAAGTCGCTCGGCAACAGCTACATCGAGGCCTACGCGCCAATCGTCGAGCGGCGTCGAGCGACGCCTTACAGCGAACACCACAAGCACTTCCAGGCGTACCGGCGCGGGCGCTATGTGGAGTTCAACCTGGTTTACGACCGTGGCACCCTCTTCGGGCTGCAGTCGGGCGTCGGCCGCATCGAGTCCATTCTCATGTCACTGCCTCCGGTGGTGCGCTGGGACTACAACTGGGTGCCGGAGCCGGGAACAGAAGAGGCGCGTCTTTACAGCGACTATCTGCGTTTCCGCGACTGGGTCTAGGAGGCTGTCGTGGATCGCTATGCCGTCGTCGGTCATCCCATCAGCCATAGTCGCTCTCCGTGGATTCACGGCCAGTTTGCCGTGCAGACAGGGCAAGCGTTGCAATACACGGCGATGGATGTCGAACCCGAGCAATTCGAGGCATCGATCACTCGCTTCTTCGCCGAAGGAGGCGCCGGGCTCAACATCACGGTCCCATTCAAGGAGAGGGCCTGCGCCATGGCGCGCAAGCGCAGCCCCGCTGTCGAGGCGTGTGGCGCGGCCAACACCTTGTACCTGGATACAAATGGAGCCTTGTGTGCAGAGAACACCGATGGTCACGGCTTGCTGCAGGACCTGATCGCCAATCATGGAGCCCGCATTGGCGACCGTCGCATCCTGCTGCTGGGTGCCGGAGGTGCTGTTCGAGGCGTCATCCCTGCCTTGCTGGAGCAACGACCCGCGCACATCAGCATCATGAATCGCACTCACGACAAGGCCATCCAGCTGGCGGAGCACTTCCGCGGGGGCGTCGATATCACCGCATGGCGTCCGGAAATCGCCTTTCCCCGGCCTTTTGATCTGATCATCAATGGCACCTCGGCAGGCCTGCAGGGTGAACTGCCTCGCGTTCCTGCAGGGGCCGTGCACGCGCAGACCTGGTGTTACGACATGGTCTACGGCAAGGGAGAAACTGCCTTTGTCCGCTGGGCGCGTCAGGCAGGTGCCGAGAAGGCGATTGATGGCCTCGGCATGCTGGTGGAGCAGGCGGCGAAAGCCTTTTTCATCTGGCGCGGTGTCACTCCGTCCACCGCAGCGATCATCCATACCCTGCGCCAGGAGCTGGCCGCGCCCTCCCCTGATTCATGATCGTGACGGCGACTGCAGGTGTCGGTCCTTGAGCTCGACATAGCGCTGCGATGAGTAGGTGAAATAGGCACGCTCCCTCTCGGACAGCGGCCGAACCTGCTTCACCGGGGACCCGACATACAGATGGCCGCTCTCCAGGCGCTTGCCCGGCGGAACCAGGCTGCCTGCACCCACGATCACCTCCGATTCGATCACCGCTCCGTCCATGACAATGGCACCCATGCCGATCAGGACGCGGTCGGCGATGGTGCAACCGTGCAACATGACCTTGTGTCCGACGGTCACGTCGTCACCAATGGTGGTGCCGAAGCCTCCCGGATTGAATGGCCCATCGTGAGTGACGTGAATGACCGTGCCGTCCTGGATATTGCTGCGGGCACCAATGCGAATCTGGTGTATGTCGCCCCGAACGACAACAAGAGGCCAGAAGGAGCTGTCAGCCCCAGCGCTCACATTGCCGATGATCACAGCAGAGCTGTCAACAAAGACCGTGGAATCCAGGGCGGGGGTGAAACCTTCGAACTGGCGCAGAGACATCGTCGCTCCTTTTTGTCTGGTGAATATTGAAGCTGGCCCAACCAGCGCATGAAGTACTATAGGGCGGCCGTGACCTGGAAGACAGCCGGAGTCGCGTGTGATCAACGACAGTGACCAAGGGGATAGACACTCTCATGACGACCAATCCATTGCTCCATTTTTCCAGTCTGCCCGATTTCCACGCCATTGCGGCAGATCACATCGAGCCCGCAGTGGACACTGTCCTGCAGGCCAATAGAGCGCAATTGCAGCAAGTGCTCGAGGATCCGAGGAATTCCGAGCCTGTCTGGCAAAGTCTGATGTCGCCACTGGACGAGATGGAAGATCGCTTGAGCAAGGTCTGGTCAACCGTCAGCCATCTCAACGCCGTGAAGAATACGCCGCAGATCCGCGAAGCCTACAACCTCTGTCAACCAAGGATCACGGCCTATTACACAGAACTTGGTCAGAACCGCGCGTTGTTCGATGCTGTGCAGCGACTTGCGGACCGCGCGGAGAATCTGCAGCTGGACGGCTCGCAGCGCAAGATACTCCGGGATTACCTGCTGGACTTCCGTCTCAGCGGTGTCGATCTGGACGCGGATCGCAAACGTGAGTTCGCTGAGCTGGAGGCTCGTCTGAGCAGCCTTTCCACGAAGTTCAGCAACAACGTTCTGGATTCAACGGCCGCCTGGGCCCTGCCAGTCACAGACCAGGCAGAATTGTCCGGGATGCCGGAGTCGAGCATCCAGGCGGCAGCTGCCCTCGCTCAAAAACGCGGCAAGCAAGGGTATCTGCTGACGCTGGATGCGCCCTGCTATATTGCCGTCATGACCCACGCCGACAATCGGGCCTTGCGTGAGCAGCTCTACACCGCTTATGTCACGCGCGCCTCGGACCAAGGCGGGCATGACCCGAAGCATGACAATCAGGGCCTGATTGTCGAGATCCTGAATTGCCGCGCGCAGTTGGCTTCCCTGCTTGGCTATGGGTCTTACGCAGAGGTGTCAGTCGCCCGCAAGATGGCCCGATCCGTCACCCGGGTGAATGAATTCCTGCACGATCTTTGTGAGCTGGCGGTCCCGGCCGCTCGTCGCGAGTACGCCGAACTGGAGGATTTCGCCCGGCAGCACCATGGGATGTCGGCGTTGCAGGCCTGGGATGTCGCCTACTACAGCGAGAAGCTGCGCAAACACAGTTTCGATGTGTCGCAAGAGGAACTGCGGCCCTACTTTCCGCTCCCAAGGGTGCAGCAAGGCCTCTTTGCAACGGCCAGTCGACTCTATGGTGTGGAGATAGTGCCTGACACCGAGATGAGTGTGTGGGACGCGGGCGTCGATGCCTTTGCCATCAAACGCGATGGACGTACCGTGGCAAGGTTCTATTTCGATGTCTTCACGCGCGAAGGCAAGAAGTCCGGCGCGTGGATGGCTGAATGCCGCTCCAGGCGGCAACTTTCGGACGGGGCTCTGCAGATTCCAGTCGCCTACCTGATCTGCAACTTCGCGTCAGGAACCTCTGGCAAGCCCGCCCTGCTGACTCACAATGAAGTGACAACATTGTTTCATGAGTTCGGCCACGGTCTGCACCACATGCTGACAGCCGAGACCTATCTGCGCAGTGCAGGGATCAACGGAGTCGCCTGGGACGCCGTTGAGCTGCCCAGTCAGCTGATGGAAAACTGGTGCTGGGAGCCGGCGGCCATCGCCCTGATTTCTGGCCATTTCGAGACGGGAGCGGCCTTGCCGGCCGATCTGCTTTCCCGGATGCTCGCTGCCCGCAACTTCCAGGCCGGAATGAAGATGGTGCGTCAGCTGGAGTTCGCGATGTTCGACTTCGATGTCCATCAGATCGCGTCGTCCATCGACAATGACGCGGTTGGCCATGTCTTTGAGCGCGTGCGAGCACTGACTTCCGTTTATGCGGTGCCCGCGTTCAACAGGTTTCAGAACAGCTTCTCGCACATCTTTGCCGGGGGTTACGCGGCCGGGTATTACAGCTACAAGTGGGCCGAAGTTCTCTCGGCCGACGTGTTCTCGCGCTTCGTGGAAACCGGGGTCTTCAACCCCGCCACCGGCGAGCGATTCCTGCAGCGCTTGCTGTCCAGAGGCGGTGGTGCCGACCCGCTGGAGCTCTTCACGGATTTCATGGGTCGTGAGCCGCAGATCGAAGCCTTGCTGCGCCAGGACGGATTGTTGAGACAAAGCAGCGAATTACGCGGCTAAGACGCTTGATCTATATGTAAAAGTGTTGTCGATGTGGGAGGAATTCAGGTTGGCATTTTGAAATTAGGTTTCCTATAATGCCGGCGCTTCTATTACGCCCGCGTGATCTTGAGCTGGATCAACACAGTGCTTGGTCTTTTCCAAGTAGAATCCTGCTCGCTGCATGCGGTATCGATTGAATAATCCTGTCTACAATCCACACAGATGGACGCTGGGTCGCAATCCACGTGACTCGGCAGGCTTGGTACCAATCGTCGCTGTGATCTTGGCTATTGGCCCCAAGCGAGAGCCAAAAAGATAAAAGCTAAACCTTTAACTCTGCCTTTTCAAAACTAATGGAGACACGGCGAATGTTGCCTAAAGCAAAGCTGTGGTTAAGCCTGATCGGTGCCGCGACAATTATGTTCAGCACCCAGATTCAGGCAGCCTGGGAGCTGAACATGCCCCGAGGCGTGACCCAAATCAGTAGAGACACATACGACCTGCACATGCAGATCCTCTGGTGGTGTGTCGCCATCGGGGTGGTTGTGTTCGGCGTCATGCTCTGGTCCATCATCAACCACCGCAAGTCGAAAGGCGCTGTTTCCGCCACTTTCCACGAAAGCACCAAGGTTGAGATCATCTGGACGGTCATTCCTTTCGTGATCCTGATTCTCATGGCCATTCCTGCCACACGCGTTCTGACAGAAGCCTACGACTCCTCCGAGTCCGAGATCGATATTCAAGTCACCGGCTATCAGTGGCGCTGGGAGTACCGCTACCTGCGACAGAACAGTGATGAAGAAGAAGTGTCCTTCTACAGCATCTTGAGCACGCCGCGAGATCAAATTAGCAATCAGTTGCCAAAAGACGAGACCTACCTGCTCGACGTCGACAACCCGCTGGTCATCCCCATCAATACCAAAGTCCGTTTCCTGGTCACCTCCAATGACGTGATTCACGCCTGGTGGGTACCCGACTTCGCTGTGAAGAAAGATGCGATCCCCGGTTTCATCAACGAGACCTGGACGATTGTGGAAGAGCCCGGCATATACCGTGGTCAGTGCGCTGAGCTGTGCGGTATCGAACACGGTTTCATGCCTGTCGTGGTCCATGCGGTAGAGCAAGAGGAGTACGACGCCTGGTACGCTGCCAAGCAGGATGAGGCTCGCGTCGCAAGAGAGATGGCCAACAACGTGGTCACCATGAGCGAGTCCCTGGAAGCCGGCGAGCAGGTCTACAATACCACCTGCATCGGATGTCACCAGCCTAATGGTACGGGTCTCCCGCCCGCGTTCCCTGCGCTTGCCGGCAGCAGCGTGGTCAACGGCGATCTGGAAGCCAACATCAACCTGCTGATCAATGGTGTGCCTGGAACGGCGATGGCGGCATTTGGTCGTCAGTTGACACCGGTACAACTGGCCGCCGTCGTGACCTATATCCGCAACTCCTTCGGCAACGCCACGGGTGA
>CAYQBR010000024.1:0-13709 GCA_964415735.1 uncultured Klebsiella sp.
CTGGCCGAGTTGACATCATGCCAGACACTAAAACACTGGTTGAGTCGGCATTGATCGCAATCGCTGCTTCCAGTGACGAAAAGTCACTGGAACAGCTGCGAGTCGATTTTCTGGGAAAGAAAGGCAGTCTTACCGAGTTGCTGAAAGGCCTTGGCAAGCTGGCACCCGAAGAGCGCCCCGCCGCCGGTGAGAAGATCAATCAAGCCAAGAATCAGGTACAGCAAGCCCTGGATGCTCGTCGCGATGTGCTTGTCCAGGAAGCGCTCGACAGACAGCTGAGAAGCGAATCAGTCGACGTGACCTTGCCCGGGCGTCGCCACGGCCATGGCGGTCTGCACCCCATCAGTCGAACCATTGACCGCATACAGTCGATTTTCAAGGTCGCTGGCTATTCCGTGGCCGTAGGTCCGGAAATCGAAGACGATTACCATAACTTCGGCGCGCTGAACATTCCGGACCACCATCCGGCGCGTGCCATGCACGATACTTTCTACATCGATCCTGCCACGGTTCTGCGAACACATACGTCTCCCGTACAGGTGCGTGTGATGGAAGGATCCAAGCCCCCCTATCGCATGATCTGCCCGGGTCGCGTGTACCGCTGCGATTCCGATATCACGCATACCCCCATGTTTCACCAGGTCGAGGGGCTCTTGGTAGACAGACAGGTCAGCTTTGCCGATTTGCGCGGCACCATCGAAGAGTTCCTGCAGGCCTTTTTCGAGAAGGATCTCGCCGTGCGATTCCGTCCGTCATATTTCCCGTTCACCGAGCCCTCAGCCGAAGTGGACATGGCCTGTGTGATGTGTGACGGGAAAGGGTGTCGGGTCTGCAGCCACACTGGCTGGCTCGAAGTCATGGGCTGTGGCATGGTTCACCCCCGTGTTCTGGAAATGTCGGGTGTGGACTCCGAAGAGTTTACGGGCTTTGCCTTTGGCATGGGCGTAGAGCGTCTGGCCATGTTGCGCTACGGAGTCAACGACCTGCGATTGTTCTTCGAGAATGATCTGAGATTCCTCAGACAGTTTAATTGACAGTGATGCGGTCCCATGCGGCCGCGCCATTCCTCATTTCGTTCTAATCAAAGAGAGTTCAGCATGATTTTCAGCGAACAATGGCTTCGTGAGTGGGTCAATCCGCCACTGACAACCCAGAATTTGATGGACCAGTTGACCATGGCTGGCTTGGAAATCGATGGGTGTGAACCTGTTGCAGCTGAATTTTCAGGCGTGGTTGTCGCCGAGGTTCGCCAGGTTGAGCCCCACCCGGACGCCGACAAGTTGCGCGTGTGCCAGGTGTTTGACGGTACGTCGACGCTCCAGGTTGTATGCGGCGCCAGCAATGTTCGGGCTGGAATGCGTGTCCCCTTTGCCACCGTGGGGGCCAGGCTTGCCGGAAAGTCCGGTGACCAAGTCATCACTATCAAGCAGGCAAGACTGCGTGGCGTGGAATCCAGCGGGATGCTGTGTTCGGCACAGGAGCTCGGCATCGCTGACAGTGCTGACGGCTTGCTGGAGCTTCCTGTGGATGCGCCGCTTGGTCGAGACATTCGTGATTACCTGCATTTGGACGATGTCAGTCTTGAATTGGATCTGACGCCGAATCGCGGAGATTGTCTTGGCATCGTGGGGGTTGCCCGTGAGATTGCCGCCTTGAACGGGCTCACAGTCAATCAGCCTGTGATCGATGCTGTGCCAGCCACCATTCCGGACTCATTTCCGGTCAGTATCGAGGCGAGCGCCCAATGTCCGCGTTACCTCGGTCGTGTTGTCAGAGGGGTCAATCCTGCTGCGCCGACCCCACTCTGGATGGCGGAGCGGTTGCGTCGCAGTGGCTTGCGCTGCATCGATGCCGTGGTGGATGTGACCAATTACGTCCTGCTCGAACTTGGTCAGCCTATGCATGCCTTTGATCTCGCGCGCTTGAACAAGCAGATCTGCGTTCGTCTGGCACGGGATGGCGAGAAGCTGGTCCTCCTCGATGGCAAGGAAATCACTCTGAGTGCCGATGTGCTGGTCATCGCAGATGACGACAGGGCGCTGGCCATGGCAGGTGTGATGGGTGGGGGCGAATCCGGGGTTGGTGCTCAGACTCGTGATGTATTCCTGGAGTGTGCCTTCTTTTCACCACTGGCGATCGCGGGCAGAGCGCGTCGCTATGGTTTGCACACAGATGCATCGCATCGTTACGAGCGCGGTGTGGATTTCGAGTTGCAGGCACGTGCAATGGAGCGTGCAACAGCCTTGTTGCTGCAAATTGCCGGTGGCCAGGCTGGGCCTGTACGTGAGTCTCTGGGCCGGCTCCCGCAAGCTCCAGTCGTGACGCTGCAATTCGCCAAGCTCGCTCGCGTGCTCGGACTGCAGATCGAGCCTGCGCAGATATGCGCGATCCTCGAGCGTCTGGGCGTGTCGATAGTGGAGCAGAACGAACTGGGGATCACTGCGAGTATCCCCAGCTTCCGCTTCGATCTGAGTCTTGATGTGGACTTGATCGAAGAGATTGCTCGTGTTCATGGATACAACAACCTTCCCAAGACGCGGGCTCGCAGTCCCATGGCACTCGGCAGCAGCACTGAAATCCGCAGTGAGCCAGGGCGAATCAAGGATCGATTGGCCTCTCTGGGGTACCAGGAGGTCATCACCTACAGTTTTGTCGATCCGCAGCTGCAGAGCAGAATCATTCCTTCTGTAGATGGCATCGCTTTACAGAATCCCATTTCGGCCGATATGTCAGTCATGCGCACATCCATGTGGCCCGGGCTGCTGAATACATTGATTCACAACACCAATCGGCAGCAGGAACGTGTTCGGATCTTTGAGACGGGCCTGATTTTCCAGCGCATCGACGGCAAGACCGTTCAGCCCGCCAAGATCGGTGGACTGATCTTTGGCAAGGTGCAGCCGCAGTTATGGTCCAGCGATGGTCGGGATGCTGACTACTTTGACTTGAAGGGAGACGTGGAGTCCATCCTTGATCTTTCTCCCGGACTTGGGCCTTTGTCTTTTGCGCCTGAAACACATCCTGCGCTTCATCCCGGTCAGTCGGCAGCGATTCATGCCAATGGCAAGAAGATAGGCATCATGGGGGCTTTGAGTCCTCTGCTTCAACGTGAGTTTGGGTTTAGCAAGAAGATCTATCTTTTTGAATTAGATATAGAATCAATACTTGAGTCTCGAGTGCCGAGAATGCGCGAGTTGTCTCGATTCCCGGAAGTCGGACGCGATCTGGCGGTGGTGATCAGTGTTGATGTATCCAGTGAGCAGATAGTTGCCTGCATTCGAGACATTGCTGGCCCTCTGTTGGTCGATCTGCGAATATTCGATGTATATCAAGGTGATGCAATTGAGAAAAACAAAAAAAGCATCGCCTTGGGCTTGACCTTGCAGCATCCTTCGCGCACTCTAGGCGACGACGACATAAATGGAATAATTGACAGTTGTGTCAAAGAGCTACAAGCAAAATTTAATGCAAAGTTAAGGAATTAACTATGGCAGATGGGGCATTGACCAAAGCGGAGATGGCAGAGCGCCTGTTTGAGGAACTCGGCTTGAACAAACGCGAAGCCAAAGAGCTGGTTGAGCAATTCTTCGAGGAAGTTCGTTTGTCGCTGGAGTCCAATGAGCAGGTCAAGATTTCCGGCTTTGGCAACTTCGACCTCAGAGACAAGAAACAACGTCCCGGTCGCAATCCGAAGACGGGCGAAGAGATCCCCATCAAAGCCAGGCGGGTAGTCACATTCAGGCCTGGCCAGAAGCTTAAAGCAAGAGTGGAAAGTTATGCTGGAACCAAGCAATAACGATGAATTGCCACCAATTCCTCCCAAGCGCTACTTCACCATAGGGGAAGTAGGGGAGCTGTGTGCGGTAAAACCGCATGTGCTTCGCTATTGGGAGCAAGAATTTCCTCAATTGAAGCCAGTGAAGCGTCGCGGAAACCGACGCTACTATCAGCGTCAGGACGTTGTGCTGATCCGGCAGATCAAGTCATTGCTTTACGATCAGGGATTCACGATTGGAGGTGCGCGGCAGCGCATGAGTGGTGCCAGCGTGGTGGAAGAGACGCCGAAGGCAAGCCTCGATTCCAAGGCATTCACTGACTTGATCAAAGACTTGGAAGAAGTGATAGCACAATTGTGAAAATGAGGTAGAATTGCCGCCGCTTCAAAGAGGTGGCAATAACTTACAGCGATTCTTCACGCTGAAAGACGCACAAGGCGATATCCTGTGAACGCAGGGTTTCCTCCAGATACACTTCAGAAGACTTCGTTTCAAATTCAAGATCTCGGGGCATAGCGCAGCCTGGTAGCGCACCACACTGGGGGTGTGGGGGTCGTAGGTTCAAATCCTGCTGTCCCGACCAATAAAAAAGGGCGTCCATATGGACGCCCTTTTCATTTGCGGTAATTCAGGCTGTTACTGGCGAACGTAACGCTTGATGCCACCTACCGGGCCCACTTCAGCCCCGTAGATAACGCCGTTGCGGTCAGCGACAACGCCTTCCGCCGTGCAGGTGCCAGTGCAGTCCGGATTCGGATCGGGAATGAACGCAGTCAGCTCGCCAGTAATGGCGCTGCCGATGCGGATGCCACGCAGCCATGCTCCGTGCTCTGGGTTCACAGAGCCGGATTCAGAGTCCGCTGCATACAGGACGTCGTTCTTGTCGATATACAATCCGCTGTTGCGGCTGAATTGATACCACGTGTCCAGACGATTTCCTTCCTGATCGAAGATCACAACTCGGTTATTGCCACGGTCGGCCACGAAGAGTCGGCCCTGTGAATCCATGGCAAGGGAATGCGGCTGCTGGAACTGGTCCGGACCGGTGCCAAGAGATCCCCAGGACTTGATGAATTGCCCTTCGCTGTTGAACTTCAATACGCGCGCTGTGGATCCTGCGGCGTTGGAATGCCCTTCACCAATGAAGATGTCACCGTTTGGCGCAACGTAAACATCGTTGGGCTGGAACAGGTAACCGGGCTCACGCGCTCCGCCGGGCTCGCCAATACGCATGAGCAATTCGCCTTCCGGGCTGAACTTCAGTACCTGATGTCCCTTGAGTTCACCTTGTACGGAGCCATCCTGGGCTCGGTTGTCGCGGCCATCTGTAACCCAGACATTGCCTTCGAAATCGACATGAATGCCGTGGGGCCACATCACGAGACCTGCTCCAAAGCTGGTGACCATGTTGCCATCGGCGTCGAACTTGAAGATGGAGTCGAGGTTTGTCGTTGCACACGGGCCGACGTTGCCCCCGCAACGCTCTCCTACCCAGATGCTGGTACCGTCGATATCGACGTCCACAGCGCTAGTTGAACCCCAATTTCTGCCAGCTGGCATCTTGGCCCAGCCTTCGATGGTCTGATAGGGGTTGGGCAGATTGTTGGTTGGCTCCATATCGGGTTGCGCCATGCTCAGCATGGGAATGACAGCCACTGCTGCTGTCAGTGACATCAGTGCAGTTTTGATACTTTTGTTGTAATTGAACACGGCGGAGGACTCTCCCTAGGATTGCTAAATGGATCGACAGAATAAAGCACCTGTTTTGGTAATTCAATCAGGCAGATGCGTCGATTGCCCCCGTTCTGCAAGAGCAAGAATTCCATTGCGTCCCGCCTGCAAGTCACTGTAGTTTCGCATTCGAATGCACAGTTCCGACCATCCCGTGTCGCGACATAATTGCAGAATTTCGACAGGAGTCATGCACGTCACATGTCTGATCTCGAAGATATCAAGGTCCGTGCTCGGCGCTTTGCCGAGGTGAGGGATTGGGAGCAGTTTCATTCGCCCAAGAATCTGGTGATGGCGCTCAGTGTCGAGGCGGCCGAACTGGTCGAGATTTTCCAGTGGCTCACCGAGGAGCAGTCCGAGCGGCTGAGTGATGAGGCCCTCGCACGCGTGGTCGACGAGATCGCCGATGTGCAGGTGTACCTGGTGCGTCTGGCTGATCGTCTGCAAGTGGATATTGCCGCAGCAGTCGCTCAGAAGATGGCAAAGAACGACGAGAAATATCCCGTAGAGCTGGTGCGAGGCAGTGCTCGCAAGTATTCGGATTACTGACATGTCGGCGGTCGAACCGGCTGAAGGAACCTGTCTTGTTGCAGTGTACGGAACACTGCGGCGTGGGCATGCCAATGCGCATTGGCTGGCAGATGCGCTCTACCTCGGTACTGACGTGTCGCATGCCATCGTCTTGTATGACCTCGGCGCGTACCCGGGCGCGAAGTGGGCAGCCTCTGATGGCATCGAGATCGAGGTCTACCGGATCGACACTCGGACTCTGCATGCGCTCGATCAACTCGAAGAATTCGATCCGGCCGATCCAGCGCGAAGTCTGTATGTCCGAGGCCAGTTACAGACAGCCTTCGGGCGCGCGTGGGTGTACCTGTATCAGGGAGTCGTTGTCGGGCATCGTCCCATTCGAGAGGGGCGCTGGAATCCGCGTGCCGACAGCCCCGGATCGGCCGCACTCAGCTGACCTGGGAGAATTTTTGTTGTGACCACCGCCAAAGCACTCATCGATCTTCGCAGTGACACGGTCACCCTGCCTTGTGAAGGCATGCGCAATGCCATGCGGCAGGCAATCCTCGGAGACGATGTCTATGGTGAAGATCCCACGGTGAGAGAGCTCGAGGAGACTCTGGCGGCAATGACGGGTAAGGAGGCGGGACTTTTTCTGCCCACCGGGACCCAGTCGAACCTGTGTGCGTTGTTGGCTCATTGTGAGCGTGGTGATGAGTACATTGCTGGGCAAGCCGCGCACCTGTATCGCTACGAAGGAGGTGGCGCAGCGGTGCTTGGGGGGATTCAGCCACAACCTGTCGAGAACAGCCAGGATGGTTCACTGGATCTGAACCTTGTCGCCAGCGTCGTAAAGCCGCTGGACTTCCATTTCGCCCGCACGAAATTGCTCTGTCTGGAAAACACCATGCAGGGCAGGGTGCTGTCGTTGTCTTATCTGCAGTCATTGAAGCCCTTCGCGCAAAGCCATGGCTTGCAATTGCATCTGGATGGAGCGCGCCTTTTCAATGCGGCGATCGCCTGCGGTGCGAGCCTTGCAGAACTCACTCACATGTTCGACTCCGTTTCCATCTGTCTATCCAAGGGGCTTGGTGCCCCCGCAGGGTCGGTGCTTGTCGGGCATTCCTCCGTGATTGCCACGGCGCGACGCTGGCGCAAGGTGCTGGGAGGAGGGATGCGACAGTCGGGCGTGCTGGCCGCGGCAGGGCTGTATGCCTTGCGCCACAACGTTTATGGTCTGGCGGAGGATCACGCAAGAGCCCGCAGGCTGGCCGACGGCTTGCGCGCGCTCGGCCTGGCTGTCGAACCGGTGCAGACCAACATGGTCTATGTGAATTGCAGCGCCTTCGACCTGTCGCGCTTGAGCGGGCGACTGCTCGAGAGGGGGGTGATGATGAACCCGGCGAGCAGGTTGCGGCTGGTGACGCATCTCGGCATTGATGACGAAGCGGTGGAAAAAGTGCTGCTGGCATTTCAGAGCAGTATTTGATCAATCTCCATATAGAGGTATATGATTAATAAAATCATGCGCTTGTATTCAAATTTTGAGTAAATTTCGCATGCAGGTTCATGTGGAACCCCGACAAGGTGCAGCAAGGTATGGACACTCTCAAAGCTGAAAAATTCTTCAAGGCCGGTGAAGTCATCATGGCCCAGGGAGACGCAGGGACCTGCGCCTATTTCATACAGGAGGGGCGGGTTGGCATTGTTGTCGAGAAGGACGATGGCAACGTGCTCGACATGGGGACACGTGGGCCCGGCAGCATCATCGGCGAGATGGCGATCGTCGACAATCAGCCGCGCAGCGCCACGATACGTTCATTGGAAAACTGCCGACTGCTGGAGATCACGAAAGACGATTTCGCGCGCAGCGTGCGCGGAGCCAACCCTATCGTGCGTCTGATCGCGCAGGTCATCCTGATGCGTTACCGCGATATCCTCCGCCGTTCGCAGATGCTGTCCAGCGATGCGACCGGTGCACAATCTCCTGAATTGCAGGAAAAGGAGTACGCCGAGCAGATCAACGTGGTGCAGGCCATCAAGATGGCCAATGAGTTCAAGGTGGCGATCGCGACCGGTCAACTTCGCCTGCATTACCAGCCGATCATCTCCATCGGCAGCGGTCGCATTCTCGGATTCGAGGCATTGATGCGGTGGCAACATCCGGAGCGAGGGCTCATCCCGCCGGACCTTTTCATTCCGATGGCGGAGGACAGCGGGCTGATCATCGAAGCGAGTCGCTGGGCGGTGCGTGAGGTGTGTCAGCTCATCAAGCGTCTGGACAATCTGCGTCCTGATCTGGACAGCGTCTATTTCAGCGTCAACATGTCGGCCACAGACTTCGACGAGCAGGGGTTTCTGGAATCCTTCAACGGCATTCTCGATGAAACCGGCACCAGCGCCAGTCGGCTGAATCTCGAGATCACCGAGCGGCTTCTGCTGAAGCAGCCGAAGAATGTCAAGCAGACCCTGGATCGATGTCGCGAACTCGGCATCGGAGTGGTGATCGACGATTTCGGTATCGGCTACTCCTCCCTGTCCTATCTGCATCAGTACCCCATCGATACCCTCAAGATCGACAAGAGCTTCATTCACATGATGCGGCGTGATGCCAAGGTTCTGGGGCTGGTGAAGTCCATCCTGTCGTTGCGGGACAATCTGGCCATCCGCATCATTGCCGAAGGTGTGGAGGAAGCCGAGGAAGCGGCCCTGCTCGCCAGCCTGGATTGTGACGTTGCTCAGGGGTATTACTTCTCCAGACCAGTAGCCGAAGAGCACCTTTATTCCCTGTTGGCACAACGCAACCCGCAACAGCGTTGAATTCGCCGCCAGTCGCGCCGCGCCCGGCGTGATTTGACCTTTTCTCAAAAGCGTGTAGGCTTCGAATCACCTAGACGTTAGCCAAACAGCGTGCGACTGCAAGTTGCATGTCGTCGCATGCCTCCCGACAACTTAAAACAATATCGGAGAAACATGTCAGTGAATCCACGACTCACACGCAGGCGATTCATAAAGGGAGTGATCTACTCCGGCGCCGCCGCAATGTCTGGCGCAGGTGTGTACCTCGCCAATGCCCAGTCACGACCCGCTGCAGCGGTTGAACGACTGATTTCCATCAACGTCAATGGACGTACCCGCCGTGTCGACGTATTGCCCCAGGAGACACTGGCTCACACGCTTCGCTACAAGCTGGAACTGACAGGCACCAAGCTGGGCTGCAACCGCGGTGAATGCGGCGCCTGCACCGTTCTCGTGGATGATGTGACTCACTATGCCTGCTCCATGCTGACTCACAGCGTCAAACAGCGTTCTGTCACCACCATCGAAGGCCTGCAGTCGGCCGATGGTCAACTGCACGTTGTTCAGCAGGCCTTCCTCGACGAACTCGGCCCGCAGTGTGGTTTCTGCACACCCGGTCAGGTGCTCGCAACGGTCGCGCTCCTCAAGTCCAATCCCAGACCCACCCGCGATGAAGCCCGCGATGCGCTCGCCGGCAACCTCTGTCGCTGCGGTGCCTATGATCACTACTTGAATGGCGTCATGCGCGCCTCGGGGCAACTGTCATGAGCTACATGCATATCGGCAAGGATTTCACGCCGCCTTGTGCGCAAGGCAAGATCACCGGCGCAGCGCGCTACGCCGAAGACTTCAGACGAGAGGGCATGGTCTTCGCTCGCCTGCTCACCAGCCCTGTGCCCAGTGGCATGGTGCGGGACATTGATGTATCGGAAGCCCTGCGCATGGACGGAGTGGTGGGCATCCTGACAGCGGAAGATCTGCCGGCCGCAGCAAGGCCGGGGGTGCCCGCACTTTCCAATGAGCTGACTTACGTTGGGCAACCCATTCTCGCGATCGCCGCCATCAGCGAGCAGATTGCTGAGAATGCCCTCGAACGCATTCGCATGAACATCGAGCGCCGCCCCTTTGTGGTGGACCCGCTGGACAGCCTGGTGGAAGGTGGTCCGAACGCCTATCCGGAAGGCAACGTGATGATGCGTGGCGAGAACGGCATGGAACTGCGTCCGCTGAAGTGGACGCGCCAGGCAGTCGAGGACTTCCGTGCGGGCCGCGAGCCCACTGCCGAGTTCACTACCGAGTGGTCCTATGGCGATCTGGAAGCGGCTTTCGCCGAATCCACCGTGATTGTCGAGGAGCCCTTCGTCACAGCAGGGTATCCACACCATTCGCTGGAACCGCGCACCTGCATGGCTTACTGGGAAAACGGTCGCTGCTACTTCCACGGCTCGCTGCAGAGCCAGAGCGCAGCCAATGCTCCTCTGTCGCGCATGCTGGGCATCGAACTGGATCAGCTGGTGTTCATCAACGAGACGACAGGGGGAGGATTCGGTTCCCGTATCGGGCCATACCCGTTCATGTCGATTGCCGGCTATCTCTCGCGCAAGGTCAATCGTCCGGTGCAGGTGCGCATCACCCGCGAAGAAGAGTTCTTCATTGGCTCCGCGCGCTCCGGCATGCAGGGCTGGATCAAGGTGGGCGTGAAGCCGGACGGCAAGGTGGCGGCGGTGGATGTCATCATTGTCAACGACGGTGGCTCCAGTGGTTCAGGCAGCGGCTCGTCGTCTGCGGGCGCGATTTCCGTGTCCTACCAGCCAACTGCCATGCGTTTCCGCGGGGCTTCAGTCTTCACCAACACCACACCACGCGGTGCACAGCGAGGTCCGGGTCAGAACGAGATGCACGCGATTCTGGCTCCCGTCATGGACAAGGCCGCGCGCCAGCTTGGCATGGATCGCGTGGAATTCCGCCGCATCAATGCGCCGGATCACAATTCGCTGATCGATGCGAACCAAGGCCCCTTGACCAGCGCCTACATGCGTGAAGCCATCGACATGGGGGCGCAGATGTTCGACTGGCAGGCCAAGGTCAACCAGCCGCGCCGCAATGGCAGCAAGGTGATCGGCGTTGGTGTCGGCGAGGGCTATCACGCCGCCGGCAACAACGGCTTCGACGGTATCGTGCGCATTGGGCCGGACGGCAAGGTCTATCTGCATACCGGCGTCGGCAACCTCGGCACCTACTCCTATGCCGCCACCGTGCGTGCGGCAGCGGAAGTACTGCAATGCAGCTGGGAGAACTGCGAGATCGTGCGTGGCAACAGCGATCTCGGTTTGCCGCACAGCTCCGGCCAGGGCGGCAGCAACACCATCTTCACGCATACCCGCACCAACTATGTCGCTGCCATGGATGCCGTGGGGAAGATGAAGGAAATCGCTGCGGCTGAGCTTGGTGGCTCACCGGATGATTTCAGCATCGACGGCAGTCGCGTCTTCAAGACAGCGACTCCGGCCCAGGGGCTGACCTATGCCGAAGCAGCGCAGCGCGCCATCGCGCTGGGCGGCAAGTTCAGCGGTGCGGAATATCCCGAGGACATCAACGATCTGACGAAACTGGCGGTGCAGAAGATTGCCGGGACAGGTCTGGTCGGCGTGGCCAAGGACAATCTCGAGAAGAACGGCACCGCTCCCGGGCTGGCAATCGCCTTCGCGGAAGTGGAGCTGGATCTGGATACCGGCAAGTATGAAATTCGCGACTACACCGCAGTGGCGGAGTGCGGCACCGTGGTTCATCCCAAGGGCCTCTCTCACGGCATGAATGGCGGTGGGGTGTGGGGTTTCGGCATGGCAGGCTTCGAGCGCCATGTGTATGACCCGCAGAATGGTCTGCCCGCGAACGTCGGCCTCTACCAGAGCAAGCCTCCCACATTCCTGGATGTGCCCAGGGCCATGCATACGGCAGCCGTCAATCTGCCCGACCCGCAGAGCCCGTTTGGTGCCCGGGGCATCGGGGAGCCTGCCATGGGGTGCGCCGCAGCGGCGATCATGAGCGCACTGACCGATGCTCTGGATGGTCACCTGTTCAATCGAACCCCGGTGACGCCCGACATGATCATCGAGCACGTGGCGCAAAACACCTATAACAACAAGTCACTGAAAATAAATACTTTCTGAGGTTACTATGCCATCACATGACGTCATGCCCGATATCGAACTCTACCAGCCCGTGCAGGTAGAGGATGCGCTGGATCTGGCCTCTCGACTTGCTGAGAGAGGCTGGTTGCTCGGCGGCGGCCAGGATACCTATGGCTGGTTGAAGGATCGCAACAAGTCGCCCGAGGCGATGATCGACCTCAATGGCATCGAAGCGTTGCGCGGCATTCGCGAAACAGCCTCGGGGCTGGAGATTGGTGCCTTGACCACCTTGACGGAGATTGCCACCAACCCGCTGATCAAGGCCAGCTACTCCCTGCTGTCTGATGCCGCAGTGAAGGTGGCCAGTCCGCAGATTCGCAACGTGGGAACGGTCGGCGGCAACCTCGTCCAGGATGTTCGCTGCTGGTACTACCGCCGCGGGTTGTCCTGCTATCGCGCAGGGGGCAACCTCTGCTACGCAGATACTCCGCAAGGGATGAATCGCGAGCACGCCATCTTCGGCGCCAGCCGTTGTGTGGCGGTGACGCCTTCCGATACAGCGCCCGCGCTGGTTGCTCTGGATGCCTCCATGGTGATTCGCAGCACTTCCGGCGAGCGTGTGGTCCCGGCGGCAGACTTCTTCGTGGGCCCCAACGTGGATATCCGCCACACCACCGTTCTGCAGCCTGGCGAGATCCTCACAGCCGTCCGCATTCCCAACACCTGGGCGAATGCCACGTTCTATTTCGAGAAGGTAGCCGATCGCAATGTCTGGGACTTCGCTCTGGTGAGCATTGCGGTCGCCATGCGCGAGTCGGGCGGTGTCATTCAGGACTCCCGTTTCGTGGCCGGCGCCGTGCAGTGCACGCCGCGACGTCTTGAGGCGGTGGAAGCTGCCGTGCGGGGCAAGGCGCGTGGCGAGGCCACTGCCATGACCATTGGCTCGCTGGCCAGCAATGGCGCAGAGCCGCTGACGCACAACGGCTTCAAGATGCACCTGGTGGACAACCTCGCCAAGCGCGCCTTGCTTGCCTGATGAACGTGAAAAGCCCTCCAGAGAGTCGTACCACTCTCTGGAGGGCTTTTTATTTGGTGCCATCGCGCGGTTCCAGACCCTGCACGAGTGCAAGCCATGAGTGCTGATTTTGAGCTCACGGCGTTGATTGCCGGCAGTTGGCTCGGCCGCCTGGCCGAATTCCTGCTCTCCAATGTTCCGGGCATGCCGCCCATCCTGCAGACCATCCACTTGCTGAGCGTGTGCGCGATCATGGTGTCGGCGGTGTTTGTCAGTCTCCGCATTCTGGGCCTGGCCGTGCCCACTCAGCAGGTGCCGGAAATGGTGCAGCGTCTGCAGCCGTGGAACTGGTATGGAGTGGCCGGCGCCTTCCTGTCCGGGATCTGGTTTGTGTTCGCGAGGCCGGAGCGCTACTTCGGCAATCCGGTTTTCCAGATCAAGTTCGCGGTGCTGTTCTTCGCCATCGGCCTCACCCTGGCGCTTTACCGCATGAGCGCAGTGGCGGCCGTCGACGCGTCGTCGGGTTCAGCGCACCGCCTCCCATTGCGTGCACTGGCAGCGCTGGTGCTGCTGCTGTGGGTCACCGTGCTGCTGGCGGGCCGTTGGATTGCCTACGCCGAGTACTTGTTCTGGTAGCAGGGGAGAATGATGTGAACGACTTCTGGCTGCGACTCGAGTATTTGCCGCTTTCTGCAGAGATCGGTGCCACGGCGTGGTTTCCCCTGATGGAATCCCTGCATGTCCTGA
>CAYQBR010000025.1:0-13189 GCA_964415735.1 uncultured Klebsiella sp.
TATAAGAATATCCATTGAAGGGTAAGCAAAGCGTGAACTCCGCGTATTGGCAAACTTGCGTAAACAGCCTCAAGAACGAACTCCCCGCTCAACAATTCAACACCTGGATCCGCCCCCTGCAAGCAGAGAGCCGTTCGAACGAGTTGCGATTGTACGCTCCCAACCGATTCATCCTGGACTGGGTCAAGGACAAGTTCCTCGGCCGCATCAAGGAACTTCTGAACGAACAGATTCCGGACAGGTCTGTTGAACTGGTTTTCGAGGTTGGTGAGTCGCAGGCAGTATCAGCTGCCCAGACTGATGTTGCGAAAAGTACGAACGAAGAAATTCCTTCTTTGACTGCTGAGGGCATCACCCCGCCACCTGCCGTTGAAGTGATCCCCATGAATGAACCACCCGTGCCGGTGACTGGCGCAGGCGGCAAGACCTCATTGATCCGTCGAACATCCCGCAATATGGAGGTCATCATTGATGGCAAGCTCAGGCATAAAGGAAGCCTGAACCCGGAAAATACCTTCGACAACTTCATCGAAGGCAAGTCCAACCAGCTGGCACGTGCGGCGGCTATGCAGGTTGCGGAGAATCCCGGTGGCGCGTACAACCCGCTGTTCATCTATGGTGGTGTTGGTTTGGGAAAGACTCACCTCATGCATGCCATTGGAAATTATCTGGTGGAGCGCAAGCCGGATGCGAAAGTGGTCTATCTGCACTCCGAGACTTTCGTCGCGACCATGGTGACGGCACTGCAGCTCAACGCGATCAACGAGTTCAAGCGTTACTATCGTTCCGTCGATGCCTTGCTGATCGACGACATCCAGTTTTTTGCTGGCAAGGAGAGATCGCAGGAAGAGTTCTTCCACACCTTCAATGCCCTGCTCGAGGGCGGCCAGCAGATTATCCTCACCAGCGATAAATACCACAAGGAAATCAATGGGTTGGAGGAAAGGCTCAAGTCCAGATTTGGCTGGGGCTTGTCTGTTGCTGTGGAGCCCCCCGAGCTGGAGACTCGCGCTGCAATCCTCATCAACAAGGCCGAGCAGAGTAATGTGGAACTGCCTGCCGACGCTGCCATGTACATTGCGCAGCGCCTGCGTTCTCACGTCAGGGAGCTGGAGGGCGCGCTCAAGAAGGTCATCGTGCACGCAAGATTTGTCGGCCGGCCAATCGACCTGGAGCTTGTGAAGGAAGCACTCAAAGATCTTTTCGCCCTCCATGACAAACTCGTGACCATCGACAATATCCAGCGCTCGGTGGCCGAGTATTACAAGATCAAGATGTCCGACATGATCTCAAAGAGACGCAATCGTTCTGTGGCCCGCCCTAGACAGATGGCGATGTGCCTTTCCAAAGAGTTGACGAATCACAGTTTGCCGGAGATCGGGGATGCCTTCGGCGGGAGAGATCACACGACGGTTCTCCATGCCTGCAAGCAGGTCAAGAATCTGAGAAGCACGTCGCTCGACTTCTCTGAGGACTACAACAATCTTCTCAGAGCGCTGGCAACCTGATCCCGGATACAATAGATTTCGTCTGCTCGCAGCCCATTGACAACATATTGATGACAGAGTGTAAAAGCATGCATTTTTCAATTTCCAGGGAAGCAATCCTCAAACCTCTTCAATTGGTTACCGGAGTTGTCGAGCGTCGGCAGACTCTGCCGGTCCTGTCGAACGTCCTGCTTTCCCTGGGTGCTGATTCCCAGTTGACGATCACAGGCACGGATCTGGAGGTCGAACTCAGTGGCAGGATCCCAGTCAGCGGAACATCCCGTCCCGGCGACATCACCGTGCCCGCGCGCAAACTGGTGGATATCTGCAAGTCGCTTGCGGAGGATGCCACTCTCGAGTTCTCCGTTGATGAGGGCAAGATGGTCATCAAGTCCGGACGCAGTCGTTTCAGTCTGGCGACCTTGCCGGCAACAGAATTTCCCGTGACGGAAGAGGAGCCCGGTACCTGTGAACTGACACTGTCGCAGTCCGCGCTCAAGGCGCTGCTGGAGGGCACCTCGTTCGCGATGGCACAGCAGGATGTCCGTTACTATCTCAATGGCATGTTGTTCGAGGTCTCGACGCAGCATCTTCGCGTCGTGGCTACCGATGGACATCGACTGGCCATGCAGACCATGTCCGCGCATGCCAATGTTGATTCTCCCTTGCAGATCATTCTCCCGCGAAAGGGTGTCATCGAGCTGGCTCGTCTTTTGACGGGTGATGAAGAGACCGTCGCCATCGTGTTTGGCAGGAATCATGTCAAGGCCCGCACGCAGGACTACACGTTCACCTCGAAGTTGGTCGATGGCAAGTTCCCTGATTACAACCGTGTTCTGCCCAAAGGGGGAGACAAGCACGTGGTGGGCGATCGTCAGGAGCTGAAGCTGGCATTTGCCCGTGCCTCGATTCTGTCCAACGAGAAATATCGCGGTGTTCGTCTTCTCCTTTCCGATGGTGAAATTCGAATCCTGGCCAACAATCCTGATCAGGAAGAGGCGGAGGAGTCTGTCTCTGTGGACTATGCAGGTGAGCCGCTGGAGATTGGTTTCAATGTGAGCTACCTGGTTGATGTGTTGAGCGTACTGTCGTCCGAGCGAGTGAAGATCAGCATGCACGACTCCAACAGCAGCGCCCTGCTTGAAGCGGCGGGCGGTGATGGAGATGCTCTTTACGTTGTGATGCCCATGCGTCTTTGATCGACGCTCGTTGCCATCAATCCGTCTGAAGACAAAGATGCCGGTTCAGCATGAGTAATTCTGCGATTCGACGGATTGATGTGCACGGTATTCGCAACCTCTCCTGCGCGCAGCTCGCGCCCTCTGAACACATCAATATCCTCTTCGGAACCAACGGTAGCGGCAAGACCAGCTTTCTGGAAGCCATTCATTACGCCGGACTGGGGCGTTCCTTTCGCAGCGCGCGAGTCGACTCAGTCATTTGCACGGATCTGGCCGAGGCTACCGTGTTCATGGAGTTGTTCTCGGGCACCAGCATTGGTGTCAGCAAGAGTCGTGCTGGTGCACATACACTGAAATTGCGGGGTGAGCGTCAGTCAAGTTGGCTCGACACCGCCCGCTCCTTGCCACTGTTGCTCATCAATTCCGATAGCTTTTCCCTTCTCGAAGGTAGCTCCAAGGTCCGGCGAAAGTTTCTCGACTGGGGTGTGTTCCACGTGGAACATGATTTTGCCGCCAGTTGGCGGGGAGCTGCTCGCTGTATTGCCCAGCGCAATCTGCTTCTCAAGAGTCGGAATATTGATGAGCGGCAAATCGACGCGTGGAGCGTTGAGCTGGCGACCTATGCTGAAAGGATTGACCACTCCCGCTCCCTGTATCTGCAGCGCCTGCTGCCCGTGATTGAAGGCACCCTCGCCCACTTGCTTGATGTCCCGGCGTTGAGCATCAAGTACTCTCGCGGATGGGACGAGGGGCATTCACTTCTGGAACTGCTGCGTGGTTCTCTCGACCGTGACGCGCGTTATGGGGCAACGCAGATCGGTCCTCACAGGGCCGATCTGCAGATCAGGATCGGCAAGTTCCGCGCAGAGGATTATCTATCCAGGGGCCAGCAAAAGCTTCTGGTGGTCGCGCTCAAGCTTGCACAGGGGCGGTTGTTGACAGAGCTTGGCGGAGGCAGTGTGATCTACCTCGTAGATGATTTGCCGTCTGAGCTGGATGCCCCTAATCGTGTAAGGGTGTGCCGTCTCTTGGAGCGCTTTGATAGCCAAGCATTCATGACTTGCGTCGGCGAGAACGATTTGGACACAGGCTGGAGTTCAGGCACGTCGATGAGAAAGTTCCACGTGGAACATGGTAAAATGTCCGCGTTTTCAAGCAGCTCCGGGATGACGTGACAATGCACCTCCTCCAATCAGGACGCCCCGCGAAGCAATCGATACAAGAACAGGAGAATACGCATGGCTCAGGACTCAACCTATGACTCGTCCAGTATCAAGGTGCTGAAAGGCCTTGATGCTGTCAGAAAGAGACCAGGGATGTACATCGGTGATACCGACGATGGCACTGGCCTGCACCATATGGTCTTCGAGCTGGTGGACAATTCGATTGACGAGGCACTCGCGGGCTACTGCGATGATATTCGTGTCACCATTCATGTTGGGGAAACCATCACGGTGTCCGACAACGGACGTGGTATCCCTACAGATATGCACGCCGAGGGCGTGTCCGCCGCCGAAGTCATCATGACGGTACTGCACGCTGGTGGAAAATTCGACGACAACAGTTACAAGGTATCCGGAGGACTGCATGGCGTGGGCGTTTCCGTCGTGAACGCCCTGTCTGAAGAGCTGAAGCTGACCATTCGCCGCGATGGCAAGGTTCACGAACAGAACTACGCTCACGGCGTGCCTCTAGCCCCGCTTGCCGTCGTTGGTGAAACCGATGTCACGGGTACTGAATGTCACTTCAAGCCCTCCAAGGAAACCTTCTCCAACATCGAGTTTCATTACGAAATCCTGGCCAAGAAACTCCGAGAACTCGCCTTCCTCAACGCAGGCGTGTCCATTCAGTTGAAGGATGAAAGAACGGGCAAGACAGAGCTGTTCAAGTACGAGGGCGGGCTGAAGGCTTTCGTGAACTATCTCAATACCAACAAGGCCCCGGTGAACAAGATATTCCACTTCAATGCCGAGCGCGTTCAGGACGGAATATCTGTCGAGATAGCCCTGCAGTGGAACGACACCTATCAGGAAAACATCTTTCCCTACACCAACAATATTCCGCAGAAGGACGGCGGCACCCACCTCGCAGGGTTTCGCGCGGCACTGACGCGCGTCTTGAACACCTATATCGACAAGGAAATGTCCGCCAAGAAAACCAAGGAAGTTGCCACGACTGGAGACGACGCCCGCGAGGGGCTGACTGCCATCATTTCCGTGAAAGTGCCAGATCCGAAGTTCTCCTCTCAGACCAAGGACAAGCTGGTGTCTTCCGAGGTGAAGGTGGTCGTTGAGCAGGAGATGACGGCCCACTTCACGGACTATCTGATGGAGAATCCGCTGGAAGCGAAAGCCATCGTGAACAAGATGCTGGACGCTGCCCGTGCCCGCGAGGCCGCCCGCAAGGCGCGTGAAATGACTCGACGCAAGGGGGCTCTGGACATCGCAGGTCTGCCGGGGAAGCTGGCCGATTGCCAGGAAAAGGACCCTGCCCTGTCCGAGATTTACATCGTCGAGGGTGATTCTGCGGGCGGGTCTGCCAAGCAGGGTCGCAACCGGAAAAATCAGGCGATACTGCCATTGAAAGGCAAGATCCTGAATGTGGAGAAAGCCCGTTTCGACAAGATGCTGAGCTCGGCCGAGATTGGAACCCTGATCAAGGCGCTTGGTTGCGGCATCGGCAACGAGGAGTTCTCGCCCGCGAATCTGCGCTACCACAGCATCATCATCATGACCGATGCCGACGTTGACGGCTCGCACATCCGCACACTGCTTCTGACCTTCTTCTTCAGGCAGATGCGCGAACTGGTCGAGCGCGGGCACATCTTCATTGCCCAGCCGCCGCTGTACAAGATCCGCAAAGGCAAGCACGAGCAGTATCTGAAGGATGACGAAGAGCTCGCCCGCTACCAGACGCATATTGCTTTGGAGGGTGCGAGTCTGTTCGTCAATGCGGAGGCGCCGCCCATCAGTGGCGATGCGCTGGACATGATCGTCAAGCAGTACAACAGCACCTATGCCATTGTGAAGCGTCTGAATCGCCTGTACCCGAGCGAAGTGCTGGAGGCCATGATCTTCACGCCGGAGCTGAGCGTGGCCAATCTCGGTGAAGACGTGGTCGCAGAATGGGTGCAAGCACTCAACGCCAGCCTCGAGCGTCTGCATCCCAAGGCCGCGGCCGGCTATCAGCTGTCTGCCAGAAAGGACAAGGAGCGCAGTCTCTATCTACCCCACGTTCGGCAGTCATTCCATGGTTTGACGCGGGACTATCAGTTCAACATGGATTTCTTCAATTCAGGTGAATACAAGGCCATCGTGAAACTTGGCAATACCCTGGCCGGGTTGATCGAAGAAGGCGCCTATGTGCAGCGCGGAGACAAGAAGCAACCGGTCAGCAATTTTGCCGAGGCGCTGAACTGGCTGACTTCAGATGCGATGAAAGGTCACTACCTGCAGCGTTACAAGGGCTTGGGTGAGATGAATCCGGAGCAACTGTGGGAAACCACGATGGACCCGGAAAGTCGTCGCATGCTGCAAGTGACCATCGAGGATGCGATTGCCGCCGACCAGCTTTTCACCACGCTGATGGGTGATCAGGTGGATCCGCGGCGCGAGTTCATTGAAGCCAATGCATTGGCTGCACAAAATCTCGATATTTAACAAATAGTTGTGTTTCAGGCGGGCTCATGGGCGTCAGCGCGAATGACGTCCATGTTGTCCTTCACCCAGGCTTCGAAAGCCTCAGTCACGTCGGTCGAATCCCGCCCCTCCACGTCCAGCAATGGACCGAAGCGCACATGAATGGTGCCAGGCTTCTTCAGGATGGTATGCGCTGGCCAGCAGTCCCCCGCGTTGTGTATGACGGGTAACACAGGAATGCCAGCCGTGACGGCCAGCTTGGCGCCGCCGCGACTGAAGGGCTTGACCTCGCCAGCAGGACTGCGAGTACCCTCCGGGAAAATCACCACGGACAGGCCCTCCTCCAGGCGCTTCTTGCCTTCGACGAGTAGCGTCCTGCCCGCTTCACGAGGCTTGCTTCGGTCGATTGCGATCGGTTTCTGCAAGCGCATCGCCCATCCCCAGAACGGAATGCTTAACAGCTCCTTCTTCAGGATCGGGCAGACTGGCGACGCGGCATAGTAAAGATAGATGGTCTCCCAGGCGCTTTGATGCGTTGAAAGCACCACCACCGGGTGTTGGGGAATATTCTCCAGGCCTTCGATCCGATAGTGCACGCCGCAGACCAGGCGCAGCCAGAACAGGACAAAGCGGCACCACAGAGAGTAAACGACAAAGCGCTTTTTCAGCGGAATGAACCAGAAGATGATCATGCAGATGATGGCTGTCACCACCGTGGCGACGAAGTAGCCAGCGTAGAACAGCACGGAACGAAGATAGTTCAACATGATCGCTGCAGCAGGGCTTCCTTGAACGCATTCAAATCAGCGTGGATCTCGACGCCCGCCAGCTCGCTCTCGTCACACTCCAGGCGAGTGAGCGCCCCCTTGCCGGTGAGCACCAGTATTGGCTGGCAACCCGCCAGCTTGGCGGCCAGCAGATCCTTGGCACTGTCACCCACGAACGGGGCACCGGAGACAGAGGTCCCAAACTCGCTCTCGATCTGCTTGAGCAGCCCGATGCCTGGCTTGCGGCACTCACATCCTTCGTCCGGGCCGTGGGGGCAGAAGAAGACGCCGGCGATCTCACCGCCCTGCTCTTCCACCAGCGCGCACATCTTCTGATGCATGGCTGCCAGGTCGAACTCGTCAAACAGATGTCGCGCGATGCCGGACTGATTGGTGGCGACTGTCACCGTATACCCTGCCCGACTGAGCTCTGCGATGGCTTCGATGCTGCCAGGGACAGGAATCCACTCGTCCGGAGACTTGATGTAGTCGTCCGAGTCCAGGTTGATGACGCCGTCCCTGTCGAGAATGATGAGCTTCAAGGGTGTCTCAATTGCCTTGCAGGCAGGAGATGTCGGCAACTTGCAGGAACAGGCTGCGCAACTCGCCAAGAATATTGATTCGGTTCTGGCGCACGGCAAGGTCCTCATCCATCACCAAGACCGCGTCGAAGAACGCATCGATCGCATCACGGGAACTGGCAAGCACTTCCAGCCCCTCGGCAAAACGGCTGTCGGCGAACAGCGGTGCGGCATCCTTGCGGCACTGTTCAAGTACCGCCACCAGGCGGCGTTCGGCCTCATGCTGCAGCAGCGCTGGATCGATGGCGGCCTTGCTGGACTCGGCACCTTGCTTCTGCAGGATGTTGGACACGCGCTTGTTGGCTGCAGCCAGCGCTTGTGCTTCCGGACGATGGCTGAACTCATGCACAGCATGGACGCGGCGATGGAATTCGAGTGGCCTGGCTGGCTTGAGAGCCAGCACGGACTGGAACACTTCCACGCTGATGCCTTCCGACTGATACCACGCCTTGAAGCGCTCGAGCAGGAAGTCGAACACCTGGGTGTCGAGGCCCGGCTTGAGGGTGAGTCCGGTGTAGCCGGCACACGCTGCCTGGATGCTGCTGAGCAGGTTCAGATTGAGCTGTTTCTCGACGATGATCCGCAGGATGCCAAGTGCTGCGCGCCGCAGCGCAAACGGGTCTTTTGAGCCGGTGGGCGGCTGACCGATGGCGAACAGGCCCACGATGGTGTCCAGCTTGTCGGCCACCGCCAGCACGCAACCCGTCATGCTGCTGGGCAGCTGATCGCCCGAGAAGCGTGGCAGGTACTGCTCGTTCAGCGCCAGAGCCACTTCACGCGGTTCCCCGTCATGCAGGGCGTAGTAATAGCCGGCAATGCCTTGCAGCTCGGCGAACTCGGACACCAGATTGGTCAGCAGATCAGCCTTGCCGAGCAACGCGGCCCGGCGACAAAGGGATTCGTCGGCCTTGAGTTCAGTGGCGATGAACCCGGAGAGCGCCGCCACACGCGCCGACTTCTCATATACCGTGCCCAGCTCCTGCTGGAAGATGATGTTCTTGAGCTGCTCGGTTCGCGCCTCGAGCGAGGTCTTGCGGTCGGTGTCGAAGAAGAATTTCGCATCCGAGAGCCGTGGGCGAATGACACGCTCGTTACCGGCGATCACCTGGGCCGGGTCTTCACTCTCGATGTTGCTGAGCGTGATGAAGTTCGGCAGCAGCGCGCCCTGACTGTCGAGCAGGTAGAAGCACTTTTGATGGGACTTCATGGAGGAAATCAGCGCTTCGCTGGGCACCTCGAGGAAGTGGCTCTCGAAACGACCAGTCAGTGCCACGGGCCATTCGACCAGGCTGGTGACTTCCTCCAGCAGATCATCGTCGATGACGACGGAGGCGTTCAGTCTGGCACCTTCGGCTTCGACCAGTGCGCGCACCAGCGTCTTGCGCTCCGCGTAGTTGACCAGCACTTTCGCCTCGCGCAAGGCAGTCTCGTAGTGCGCTGCTGCAGACACAGTGACAGGTGCAGGATGCATGAACCGGTGGCCGCGTGATTGATTGCCTGCGGTGATCCCCAGGATCTGTGCGGGGATGACTTCGGCACCAAAGAGCATGACCACCCAATGCACGGGTCGAACGAATTCGTCGCGGGTCGAGCCCCAGCGCATCTTCTTCGGAATCGGCAGATTCGCCAGCGCCTTGCTGATCATGTCTGGCAACAACGCACTGGTCTGGCTGCCCTTGGCGAAACTGCGAAACACGAGTTTCAGCGCGCCGTCCTTCTGTGCCTGCTCCAGCTGTTCGAGCGCTACGCCACACGAGCGTGCAAAGCCGAGCGCTGCCGGAGTCGGTGTACCGCTCTTGTCGAAAGCGGCCGCCACGGCCGGCCCTGTCTTCTCGATCACCTTGTCCGGCTGAGAGTCGATCAGGCCCATAGCGCGAACGGCAAGCCGTCGCGGGGTCGCAAAGGCTTCAATGGTGTCGAAGCTCAAGCCCGCGCCTTCGAAGGCCGCTCGCGTATTGGCAAGGAACGCCTCCGACAAAAGCCGCAGCGCCTTGGGGGGCAGCTCTCCAGTGCCGATCTCTACCAGAAAATCACGTTTAGTCATGGTGTGCTGTGAGCTCTCAATCCAGATATTGTTGGCGCAATTCGGGCGTGGCCAGGGGGAAGCCCAGCGCCTTTCTGCTTTCGAAGTAGGCTTCCGCCACCATGCGCGACAAGGTTCGCACGCGCAGGATGTAGCGTTGACGCTCCGTCACCGAGATGGCGTGACGCGCGTCCAGAAGATTGAAGTAGTGGGAAGCCTTCAGCACCTGTTCGTAGGCCGGAAGCGCGAGTCCGCGCTCGATCAGCCGCTGACACTGCTGCTCGCAATCGGAAAAGTTGCGGAACAGGATGTCCACGTCGGCGTGTTCGAAGTTGTAGGCCGACATCTCCACTTCATTCTGCTTGAACACATCGCCATAGGTGACGACCCCGTTGGGCCCCTTGGTCCAGACGATGTCGTAAATGCTGTCCACGCCTTGCAGGTACATGGCGATTCGCTCGATTCCGTAGGTGATCTCGCCGCTCACCGGATGGCATTCAAGCCCGCCAACTTGTTGAAAGTAGGTGAATTGTGTCACTTCCATGCCATTCAGCCAGACCTCCCAGCCAAGACCCCAGGCACCCAGCGTGGGCGACTCCCAGTTGTCCTCGACGAAGCGGATGTCGTGCACGCGGGTGTCGATGCCCAGGCTGGCCAGAGATTCCAGATACAACTCCTGGATATTGCCCGGTGAGGGCTTGAGAATGACCTGGAACTGATAGTAATGCTGCAGTCGGTTGGGGTTCTCACCATAGCGGCCGTCGGTTGGACGCCGGCTCGGCTGGACATAGGCCGTGTTCCAGCTTTCAGGGCCGATTGCTCGCAGGAAGGTTGCGGGATGAAATGTGCCGGCGCCTACCTCCATGTCGAGAGGCTGCATCAGCACGCAGCCTTGATTTGCCCAGAACTGCTGAAGTGCAAGGATCAGGCCTTGAAAGGTTCCCACATCGGGTCGCGTATCGGTGGCAGACAAGAAAAAGCTCCGGAGCGTGTTTTGAAGAGGCCGGGATTATCCTTGATTCTTCAATCAATATCCATACTTACGCCATTCCAGCAGGGCTGAGAGGTTTTGCCGGCGCTCGAGTGCCTGGGGTAGAATTGCGGCTCCCGTGTCGTGCCGGGCACACGTATTGCCGGCCCGTCTTTCCTTACCCCAGCCTCAGGCAGGAGTCTGCAAATCCAATCCATCAAGGTCTGGCTCCTCAAACTCATGCTGCGCGTCACCGCCCTGCTGCCCTTGCGCCAGGCCCACGCGCTGGCCGTGCCATTGGCGGCCCTGGTTTGGCACTTCTCGGCTGATGCTCGACGGATCACCCTGCGCAATCTCACCCTGTGCTTTCCCCGGATGACGGAGCAGGAGCGCGAGGAACTGGCTCGCAACAGCATTCTGGAAACCGCAAAGTTTGCCTGTGAGCTGGGGCGAGTCTGGGTTCGACCGGTAGAGGAGGTGCTGGAAAGCGTGGTCGAGGTCACTGGCCAGGACGTTCTGCAGCAGGCGCTGCAACGTGGCAAAGGCGTGATTGTCCTGGCCCCCCACATCGGCAATTGGGAATTGTGCGGCCTGCATCTGGATCGCCGGGCCGCCACCACCTACTTGTACCGCCCGCCCAAGCTCGCGGGATTCGAATCCGCGATGGTCTCTTACCGAGCCCGTGCCGGTGCCCAACTGGCACCAACGACACGCAAGGGCGTCGCGATGCTGGTGAAGGCGCTGGAGCGCGGCGAGATCGTGGGAATTCTCCCCGATCAGGAGCCAGCGCTCGACAGCGGGGTGTTCGCCCCGTTCTTCGGTGTTCCCGCCCTGACCATGACGCTGGTGTCACGTCTGGCGGCAAGGACTGACGCAGCGCTCGTGGTCATGTACGCCCAGCGCCTTCCCGGGGGACGTGGATTTGCGCTGCGCATTGCACCTGCGGGTTCCGACCTGGCCCATCCTGAGGCGCAGATCGCAGCGGCGGCCCTCAACGCAGTGGTAGAGCGCTGCGTGCGTGAGGTGCCTGGGCAGTACCAGTGGGAATACCGACGCTTCAAGCACCAGCCCGACCACTCCAAGAATGCGCTGTATCGCTAGCGTCGCCAGAACATTGGCAGGAACAGCACCAGCAGGGTGAAGATCTCAAGGCGACCGAGCAACATCGCAAAGCAGAGAATCCACTTCGCCGGGTCTGACAGAAGACTGTAGTTCTGTGACACCCCTTCCAGCCCTGGTCCGAGATTGTTGATGGCCGCCCCCACGGCGCTGAACGCCGTCACTACATCAAGGCCGGTCGTGAGCAAGGCCAGCAACAACGCCAGGAACACCATCACGTAGACGGCGAAGAATCCCCAGACGGATTCGATGATCCGATCAGGCACCAGCGTGTTGCCCAGCTTGATGGGGATGATGGAGTTAGGGTGGATGAGACGCTGCACTTCCCGTAGACCCTGTTTCAGAATCAGCAGAATCCGGATCACCTTCATGCCACCGCCGGTGGAGCCAGCGCAGGCGCCGACGATCGACGCATAGATCAGCACATAGGGCAGGAACGAGGGCCAGTGGCTGAAGTCCTCGGTGGTGAACCCCGTCGTGGTGGCGATCGAGACGCTTTGAAAGATGCCGTGCACGAGTGAGTCGAACCCGCTGTAGGTGTCGCTGGTGTAGAGCACGATGCTTGTCGCTGCCGACAGGACAATCAGGATCGTGAGGTAGAACTTGAATTCAGGATCGCGCAGGTACTGCCGCACGCTGTGCATGCGCCACGCCGTGAAGTGCAGGGCGAAGTTGCCGCCGGCGATCACCATGAAGACGGTGGCGATCAAGCTGATGGTCGCGCTGTCGAAATGCCCGAGGCTGGCATCGTAATTCGAGAAACCGCCGATCGCGACCGTGGCGAAACTGTGACAGATGGCATCGAAGAAACTCATCCCGGCTGCCCAGTAGGCCAGCGCACATGCGCCCGTCAAGGCGAGATAGATGTACCACAGCGCCTTGGCGGTTTCGGCGAGCCTCGGCACCAGGTTGTCGTTCTTGACGGGTCCCGGACTTTCCGCCCTGTACAGCTGCATCCCGCCGATGCCCAGCATCGGCAGCACGGCAACTGCCAGCGCGACGATTCCCATGCCGCCAAGCCACTGTAGTTGCGCGCGGTAGAACAAAAGTGACTTCGGCAGGCTTTCAAGGCCGACAATGACCGTCGCGCCAGTGGTGCTCAAGCCGGAGATGGACTCGAACACGGCATCCGTGATCGAAAGAGGAAGTTCTGCCGAGAAATAGAATGGCAGTGAGCCGAAGGTGCCCAGAACAGACCAGAACAAAGTGACGATGAGGAAGCCGTCGCGCGTGCGCAGTACCTTCGCCGCGCGCCAGGTCAGCAGCCAGAGGATGAACCCGGTGCTGAAGGTGATGAACAGAGCCGCACCGAACGAGGACAATTCGCCGTCACTGTAGAGCAGAGAGACAAGCATGGAGGGCAGATACGCCAGCATGCTGAAGAGCATCAGCAGCACACCCAGGATCTTGGAAACGACGCTCA
>CAYQBR010000026.1:0-12771 GCA_964415735.1 uncultured Klebsiella sp.
ACTTCACGGAAGGCGAAGGGCCGCGTTTCCGCAAGATCGTGCGCACAGAGGCAGAAGTGCTGGCACTGCCTGAACTGAACACTGCGCGGGATCTGAGCTATGTCACCGATGCCGTCTCTGTCATCCGTCGTGAGCTCAATGGCTCCGTGCCCCTCATCGGCTTTTCCGGCAGTCCCTGGACACTGGCGACTTACATGATCGAAGGCAGCGGCAGCAAGGATTTCCGCCACGCCAAGTCCTTCATGTACAACCAGCCCCAGGCCATGCATCTGCTGCTGGACAAGCTGGCCCGTGCGGTGGCGGATTACCTGAATGCCCAGATCGCGGCAGGCGCCCAGGCCGTGCAGATCTTCGACACCTGGGGTGGCGTGCTGTCGACGCCCGCCTACCAGCAGTTCTCGCTCGCTTACATGAAGAAAGTGGTGCAGCAGCTGACGCGGGTGTCGGAAGGTCGCGAGGTGCCGGTCATCCTGTTCACGAAGAATGGTGGCCTCTGGCTGGAAGACATCGCCGACAGCGGCTGCGATTGCGTCGGCCTGGACTGGACCATCGACATCGGCCGTGCCCGTGCGCGCATCGGCAGCAAGGTGTCCCTGCAGGGCAACATGGACCCGTCCATTCTCTACGCCACGCCGCAGGCGATTCGTGCCGAGGTCGGCCGGATTCTGCAGGACTTCGGGCCGGGCAACGGCCATGTGTTCAATCTGGGGCATGGCATCACGCCGGATGTCGATCCGCAGAACGTGGCCGTGTTCGTCGAGTCCGTCCATGAACTCTCGCAACAATATCACCAGGGGAACGCTGGCTGAGCTGAAGGCCGCTGGTCGCGCGCCGGTCTGCGTCGTCGGCATCGGCGCGAACCTTCCCGGCGCTGGAGGCGGGCCGCAGCACAGTGTGCTGGCCGCGTTCGCTGCCCTGCTCGCCGAGAGCCGGACAGGACTTGTCGTGTCCTCGTTGTGGCAGACCACGCCGCTCGACTGCCCGCCTGACTCGCCTCTCTTCATCAATGCCGTGGCGGCCTTCGTGCCGCTGGTCGATGACCCTCACGCACTGCTGCAACGCCTGCAGGCGCTGGAGGCTGAGGCTGGGCGTCAGCGTGCCGGTCTGCGCAACGCCGCCCGCCCGCTCGACCTCGACATCCTGCTGTTCGGTCAGCTGGAGTGCGCCACGGCCGACCTGATCCTGCCGCATCCACGCATGGCCGAGCGTCGTTTCGTGCTGGCGCCGCTGGCCGAAATTGCCCCCGACCTGCGCATTCCGGGGCAGGCGCACACCGCCTCCATGTTGCTGCAGGCCTTGCCGGAACAGGGCGAAATGCGACGCATCGACAGCGATTCGCGCGCTGTCGTTTTCTGATTCGCTGTGTATACTACGGAAAAAGCCGGCCTCGAGACCGGTGGCAGTGCGTGCGTCCGCGTCTCGTGGACGGCTATCAGGGGAAGTTCAGTGCAGATTTCACGTGTCGCAGTGGCGTTGCTGGCAGGGCTTGTCGTCGGCCTCGGCACGGTCATGCCTGCGGCTGCCCAGTCGCTGCCCGGCACCGTCGCGCTGCCACCCTCCCTGCTGCCTGCAGCAGGCACCGGCATCAATGTCTCCCGCAACAAGCTCAACACCCCCTTTTCCAGCGAGTCTGTCAGCAATCTGAATCTGGGCATGAGCTTCTCGCCCGCCCGCGGCTTGGATCTGCGTGCGGACGCCTGGCGCATCGAAGTGCAGGAGCCACTCGCCGCCGCGCGGCTGCTGCCCGAACCGCCGCAGCCGGCCGCTCCCGGCAGTGCGCTGTTCATTGATGACAGCAATCTTTACAAGGGCCTGATCGAAGCTCCCTCGGTCAAGGACACCATTGTCCCAGGTCAGATGGGCCATGGCATTGACCTGAGCGCGTCCTATGTCTGGGAATCGCCCCGCTTCGGGCAGTTCATCGTGAGCACCAAGGCCACCTATCTCTATGATCCCGACAGCAAGCCGCGTGGTTTCCAGGGGCCGTTGCTGCCGATGACGGAAAACACGTTGCTGCCCAAGGGGACCGAGCTGCAGAGCAGCGTCATGCTGACCTGGCAGGCGGGTCAGCACACAGCGAGTGCCGTCACGCACTATTTCGACAGCTTCGAGGAGATCGGCAAGCTCGACATGGAGCAGCTCAACGAGATAGTCGACAACATGACCACGCTCGATCTGCAGTACGGCTACAACGTGAAGGCCGGCAAGCAGGGGCAGGCTGTGTTCTCCGTGGGGGTGCGCAATCTGTTCGATACCCGGCCTCAGCAGTTGCCGCCGACCGGTGCCGGTCTGGTGGAACAGGGCGGTCGCGTTGCCTACGGCTCCATCAAGTACCAGTTCTGACGTCCGGGCCGATCAGCCCAGCGCTTCCACCACCTTCACCACCGCCGCTGTCAGCTGCCGCAACTGCGCGGCACTGATGATGTAGGGCGGCATCAGATAGACCAGTTTTCCGAACGGTCGAACCCACACCCCTTCCTGCACCAGGGCATTCTGCAGCTGCGGCAGTGGGGCATGTTCCCGTAATTCCACCACCCCAACGGCGCCCAGCACCCGCACGTCCGCAACAGCGGGCAGGCTCCGGCACGGGGTCAGTTCCGCGCGCAGCTGGCGTTCGATGGCCGCGACGCGCGCTTCCCATGGCCCCTCGAGCAGCAGCTGCAGACTGGCATCCGCCACTGCGCAGGCCAGCGGATTCGCCATGTACGTGGGGCCGTGCATGAAGGCCGCACCGGCCCCCGACACGCCTTCGGCCACCCGCCGCGTGCACAGCGTGGCGGCGAGCGTCATGCAGCCGCCGGTGAGCGCTTTGCCGAGGCAGAGGATGTCCGGCGTGATGCCCGCGTGATCGCTGGCGAACAGCCTGCCTGTCCGTCCGAAGCCGGTGGCGATCTCGTCCAGAATCAGCAGCACGTCAAACTGCGCACACAGCCGCTGTGCCTCCCGCAGGTATTCCGGGTGATGGAAGCGCATGCCTCCGGCCCCCTGCATGATGGGTTCCATGATCAAGGCGGCGATTTCCTCGTGCCGCGTGGCCAGCAGCTGGCGCAAGGGTTCGCTGTCGGCTGCCTCCCACGGCTCGCCGAAGCGACATGCCGGGGCGGGCGCGAAAAGCGGGGGTTGCAGTGGCTGGCCGAACACTGTCTGCATGCCGCTGTCCGGATCGCTCACCGCCATGGTGGCGAAGGTATCCCCGTGATAGCCCTGGCGCAGGCTGAGCAGTCGCGTCTTGCCGGGGCGTCCCAGCCCCTGCCAGCAGGCCAGCGCCATCTTCAGGGCAACCTCCACGGCCACGGAGCCCGAGTCACTGAAGAACACCTTGTCCAGGCCCGGCGGGCAGCAGGCCAGCAGGCGTCTGCTGAGCGAGATCGCCGGTGCATGGGTGAGCCCGCCGAACATCACATGAGACATCGTCTCGATCTGCGCCGCCATGGCCCGCTGCAGCACCGGGTGGCTGTAGCCGTGGATCGCCGACCACCAGCTGCTCGTGCCGTCCACCAGCACTCGTCCGTCTGCCAGACTCAGTTCGACGCCGCTGGCGGATGCCACCAGCAGCACAGGTGGGGGTTCGAGCATGGACGCGTAGGGGTGCAGCACATGCGCGCGGTCGAAGGCGAGCAGGGTCTCGGTGTTTGGCGGCAGCGGGGACATGGAGGGCTCCGGACAGTTCAATGGGTCAACTCACGCGGGCAAGGCAGGCCACGTCGACGCGGCGGCTGCCGCTGTGCCGATAGAGCCTGGCCACTTCATCCACGGTGCTGGTAGTGGTGACGACATCATCGACGATGAGGACATGCGGGAGCGGCGCCACTCTCGGCGCAAGCGAGAAGGCCCCGCGCAGATTCTGCTGCCGCTCGCCTGCTCGCAGGCCTCGCTGCGAGGGCGTCGCACGCAGTCGCTGACAGTGCTCCGCTGCCAGCGGCAGATCGCACTGTTCCGCCAGCACCCTGGCAATCAGCAGGCTCTGATTGAAACCGCGCCCGCGCAGGCGTGCGACATGCAGGGGGACCGGCACCAGCACCGGGCGCTCGCCCGTCTCGTCCCAACTGCCTCTCAGGCGGTCTGCCAGCAGCATCGCCAGGCTGCGGCCCAGCGCGAAGTCCGCCTGAAACTTGAATCCCGCGATGAGTTCGCGCACGGGAAACTCATAGCGAAACCCCGTGAGGCAACGATCGAAGCATGGTGGCGAGAGCAGGCAGGATTCGCAGAAGGTCTGCCACGGGCCATGTGCCGGCAACTCGCACGCGCAGCGCTGGCAGGGTCGTGCAGGGCGTGGCAGTGCGGACTCGCAGGGGCTGCAAAAACCGCTGTGCGGCTTGCCTGCAGCACCGCAGAGAGGGCATTCGAAGAATGGCATGATGATTATTAAATGTTCAATAGTTAACTTTTGATTCTATACAGGTTGACAATATGAGGCCAGTTTCTAGAATTGCCCGGCCTTTCGAGTATAGGCCGCTGCGGGAGGACGTCTGTTCGGCCCGGAATATTCACCCCTCTGGACGCCACAGGATTGCCCATGAACGTCAACTCCTCCTCTCCTGTCACAGCCAATTCCGCACCACGGTTCTGGGAGCCTGCCGCATCCGACCGCCTGCGCCACGACTGGCGCCGCGAGGAGATCGCGGCGCTGTTTGCCTTGCCCTTCATGGACTTGCTGCATCAGGCGCAGGCCGTGCACCGGCGCCACTTCGATCCGAACCTGATACAGCTGAGCACCTTGCTGTCGATCAAGACGGGGGCGTGTCCGGAAGACTGCAAGTATTGTCCGCAGAGCGGCCACTACAACACCGGCCTGGAGAAGGAAAAGCTGCTGGCACTGCAGAACATCCTCGACGAGGCCGAGCGGGCGCGCCGCAACGGCGCGAGCCGCTTCTGCATGGGAGCGGCGTGGAAGAACCCCTCGCGCCGGGACTTTCCCCAGGTGCTGGAGATCGTGCGCCGGGTGCGTGCCCTGGGCATGGAGACCTGCATGACGCTCGGAGCGCTGGATCGCGAGCAGGCGCAGGCGCTGGCCGAGGCGGGGCTGGACTATTACAACCACAACCTCGACACCTCCCCGGAGTTCTACAGCCAGATCATCACCACCCGGCGTTTCGAGGACCGCCTGCAGACCCTCGCGCATGTGCGCGAAGCCGGAATGAAAGTGTGTGCGGGCGGCATCGTCGGCATGGGCGAATCGCGGCTGGATCGCGTCGGACTGCTGCAACAGCTCGCCAATCTGCCGGAGCACCCGCACAGTGTGCCCATCAACGCTCTGGTGAAGGTGCCCGGGACACCGCTGGCCGAGGTGGACGATCTCGACCCCTTCGAATTCATCCGCACCGTCGCCGTGGCGCGCATCCTGATGCCGGCTTCATGGGTGCGGCTCTCGGCAGGGCGCCAACAGATGAACGAGCAGACGCAGGCACTGTGCTTCCTGGCCGGCGCCAATTCGATCTTCTACGGCGAGAAGCTGCTGACGACGCCGCTGCCCGAGGAATCGGCCGATCGGGCGCTGCTGCACAGACTCGGTCTGCGGACCGAAGGCTGCGGCGCGTGACCGAGGAGGCGGGCTCGCTGCACAGCTGTCTGCTCGCGCGACTCGCGCAGCGCGAGCAGCAGGGCCTCCTGCGTGTGCGCCAGCAGCGACAGGGGCCGCAGCAGCCGCAGCTGCAGCTGGACGGGCGTGCACTGGTGAGTTTCTGCAGCAATGACTATCTGGGTCTCGCCAATCACCCGCGCGTGCTCGAGGCCTGTCGTGAAGGGCTGTCGCGCTACGGGCTCGGCAGTGGCGCCGCGCATCTGGTGACGGGCCACAGTGCCGCCCATCAGGCGCTGGAGGAGGAGCTGGCCGATTTCCTGGGGCGCGATCGCGTGCTGCTGTTCAGTACCGGGTACATGGCGAATGTCGGCGTCATCAATGCCTTGATGCGGGAGGGGGATCGGGTGGCCCAGGACGCCCTCAATCACGCGTCCTTGCTGGACGGCGGCTGGCTCAGCAGGGCCGAGTCTCGCCGTTACGCGCATCTGGACATGCAGGCGCTGGAGTCCCTGCTGGTGGAAGGGCCTGCCACGCAGCGGCTGATCGCCACCGATGGCGTGTTCAGCATGGATGGCGATGTCGCCCCTTTGCCAGCGCTCATCGCCATCGCCCGACGCCACCGGGCGTGGCTGCTGGTGGACGACGCGCACGGCATCGGCTGCCTCGGCGCACAGGGTCGCGGACTGCTGGAGCAGGCATCCAGTGCCGCAAGTCCCATCACGCAGGA
This sequence comes from uncultured Klebsiella sp., assembly GCA_964415735.1. Lineage (GTDB taxonomy): Bacteria > Pseudomonadota > Gammaproteobacteria > Pseudomonadales > Pseudohongiellaceae > UBA5078. Next base: position 6,249 of record CAYQBR010000026.1, read on the forward strand.
CGATGTGCCCATCCTGATCGGCACCCTGGGCAAGGCCTTCGGCACCAGCGGCGCCTTTGTGGCGGGAAGCGCCGCCCTGATCGAGTATCTGCAGCAGTTCGCCAGGCCCTATCTCTTCAGCACCGCCATGCCGGCCGCCATCGCGCACGCCACTCGCTGCAGTCTGCAGCTGCTGCGGGAGCAAGGCTGGCGCCGACAGCGCCTGCAGGAACTCACGTGGCGCTTTCGCGACCACGCGCGGACCCTGGGGCTGACGCTGACCAACTCGGCAAGTCCCGTGCAGGCTGTTATTCTCGGCGCCAATCTGCGGGCCGTGCAGGCCAGCAGGATCCTGCTGGAAGAGGGTGTGCAGGTCTCGGCCATCCGTCCGCCGACAGTGCCCGCAGGTTCGGCGCGTCTGCGCATCACCTTCAGCGCCGAACACACCGATGAACAGCTCGCGCAATTGCTGCGGGCCCTGGAAAGGATTGCTCATGATGTCCCGTGATCCCCTCACCTTTTTCGTCACTGGCACGGACACCGGTATCGGCAAGACCCTGGTCACGGCCGCGCTGCTGCAGGCCGCACGCGCGCGAGGCCTGAGCACGCTCGGCATGAAGCCGCTGGCCGCCGGATGCGAGGATACCCCGCAGGGGCTGTGCAGCGAAGATGCGCTGCTGCTGCGCCAGCACTCGAGCATCGAGGTGCCTTACGCCATGAGCAATCCGGTGAGCCTGCGTCTGCCCGTGGCGCCTCATATCGCCGCGCAGCAGGAAGAGCGCCGGCTGGATGCCGGGCGGCTGGAGGGCTACTGCCGCGCCGTGCTGATGCAGCGGGCAGGGCTGACCTTGATCGAGGGCGCCGGGGGCTGGCAGGTGCCGCTGAACAATCGGCAGACCCTGGCCGATCTGGCGAAGCTGCTGCGCCACCCGGTGATTCTGGTGGTCGGCCTGCGTCTGGGCTGCATCAACCACGCCCTGCTGACCGCCCGCGCCATCCTGGCCGACGGCCTGCCGCTGGCCGGCTGGGTGGCGAATCAGATCGATCCCGAGATGGCCTTCGTGCAGGACAACATCGACGCCATTGCCCAGCGTCTGCCGGCCCCCTGTCTGGGGCATGTCCCGGCGCTGCACGGTGTGGACATGCCGGCGCGCGTGGCTCAGGCCTCCGCGCACCTCGCGCTCGACCGCCTGCCCGGTCTGGCACCCACGCCAGGCGGTTGACCGCTCCTGCCTGGCTCTCTAAGGTAGGATCATCGCAATCCCGCCCAGGCAACGGAGACTTCCATGGCAGCTTATCAGGCCCCTCTCACCGACATGCATTTTGTGCTGCACGACGTGCAGCGCGCCGCGGAACTGTGTGCGGCCATGCCCGGCACTGCCGACGTCACGGCCGACCTCATGAATGCCGTTCTGGAGAGTGCCGCGCAGCTGGCTTCCGAGGTGCTCGCACCGCTGAACCGTTCCGGCGATGAAGAAGGCTGCCGCTTCGAGGCGGGTCGCGTGCACACGCCAGCTGGTTTCCGCGAGGCCTATCGCGTTTACACCGAAGGCGGCTGGGTCGGTTTGTGCGGCGATCCGGCCCATGGCGGCATGGGCATGCCGAAGATGCTGGCCGTGCTCGTCGAGGAAATGATGATGGGCGCCAACACCTCCTTCGCGCTCTATCCCGTCCTCACTGCCGGCGCCAGTCTGGCGCTGGTCAGCCATGCATCGGAGTCCATCAAGGCGTTCTACCTGCCGCGTCTGTACTCCGGTGAGTGGTCCGCCACCATGTGTCTCACCGAATCCCATGCCGGCACAGACCTCGGTCTGCTGAAAACGCGCGCCGAGCCGGACGGGCAGGGCAGTTATCGCATCACCGGCTCCAAGATATTCATCACTGGCGGTGAGCATGATCTGAGCGAGAACATCATTCACCTGGTGCTCGCCCGCCTGCCCGACGCGCCGCCCGGCCCCAGGGGCATCTCGCTGTTCCTCGTCCCCCGGCAGCTGCCGGATGCGAATGGCGCGCCCGGCGTGCGCAACGGGGTGTCCTGCGGCGCCATCGAACACAAGATGGGCATCAAGGCCTCGGCCACCTGCGTGATGCACTTCGATGGCGCCATCGGCTATCTGATCGGCGAGGCGAACAAGGGGCTCGCCTGCATGTTCACCATGATGAACTACGAACGCCTGTCCATCGGCCTGCAGGGCATCGGACTGGCAGAGCACTCGCTGCAGGTGGCCTCTGCCTATGCCCGCGAGCGACTGCAGGGGCGTGCCGCCACCGGGCCGGTGAATCCCGGCGGCAGTGCCGACCCGATCCTGGTGCACCCCGATGTGCGCCGGATGCTGCTGAGCGTGCGTGCCGACCTGGAGGCCGGCCGCGCGCTGGCCGTGTACGTGGGCGCTGCGCTCGACACCGTGCACTTCGACCCTGACCCGCAGCGTCAGGCCCGCGCCGCCCGGCTGGTGGCCTTGCTGACCCCGGTGGCGAAGGCGGCATTCTCGGATCGGGGCTTCGAGGGCTGCGTCAATGCCCAGCAGGTGCTGGGCGGTCATGGCTATGTGCGGGAATGGGGGCTGGAGCAGAATGTGCGCGATGCCCGCATCGCCCAGATCTACGAAGGCACCAACGGTGTGCAGGCGCTGGATCTGGCCGGACGCAAGGTGGTGCGCGATCAGGAGGGGCTGCTGGAAACCCTTTGGGAGGAGATCGAAAGCTTCCTGCAGGCGCAGGCAGCCAATGTGGCAGTCGAGCAATTCCTGCAGGAGTTGAAGGCAGCGTTCGCGCAGACCCGCCAGGTCAGTGACTGGCTGCGCCAGGCGGCGGCCGGCAATCCGGACGAAACCGGGGCCGCGTCCGTACCCTATCTGCGCCTGCTGTCGCAGCTGCTCTACGGCTTCATGTGGTGTCGCATGACGGTCGCTGCCACGCTGGCGCTGTCACGTCCTGGCGTCGACAAGGCGTTCTACGAGGACAAGCTCACGGTGGCGCGTTTCTTCATGACAAGGCAGATGCCGGTGCGCCATGCGCTGGCGGCGGAGATCATGAGTGGCAGTGCTGCGGTGATGGCGCTGCCGGCAGAACGTTTCTGACCGGCAGCCGCTGGCGTGGGGTCAGATGACCCACTCGAAGGTTTCGGTGATCAGCGTCTCGTAGCTTTCCAGGCTTTCTTCCTTTTCGCCCAGGATGACGAGATTGCCCTGACCGAAGGGGATGATCTTGCCCTGGAAGCGCGGATCGTTCACGTCGAACTCGGTGCTCACGGGGGAGTTGTGGATCATGATCACCGACACGGAGCCCTTGGTGCCTTCCAGCACGATGTGCGCGCCCTTGGTGGACGGCACCACGTTGCAGTCATTGGCGAACTTGATGTGCATCGACTTGATGCGTTCGTCCTCGCGCAGATGGCCGCCCGCCGCCTCGATGACCTGATTGATCTCTTCCATGCTCAGATCGGCGGTGGCGTTCTCGATGCGCGGCGTCTCGCGGTACATGTGGCCGATGATGTCATCATGGAACTTGATGTCGGCAGCGCTGGGGCGCGCGGTCCAGAGGCCTGAGGACATGATGACGCCCAGCGTGATCACCAGGCTGGCGGCCATGGCGTAATAACGCTGATAACGCGAGCGCACGGGCAGCGGGGTGACGCTGGCCGTCGTGGCGGCCACATTGGCCTGCGTGGCTGCATGCGCCTTCAGGCGCGCGGCGAGACCGGGCGGCACCTCGATGGAGAGGGCAGCGGCGTGCACGCGCGCATCCAGTGCCTGCAGATCCTGCAGCCACTGCGTCCGCTCGGCGCTCGCCTGCGCGGCGGTGATGAAGTCTTCACTTGAATCATTGGGGTTGGCCAGGCCGCGCTTTCTGAATTCAAAGTCTTCCATAGTCGTGACTCTTGTCGGGGGGTGGGCCCGCTTGTCATTGGCAATAAGGGTCGTTCGTGAGACAGCGCTCAGCTCTGCTCGTCGAACGGGTCGTCTCCAGAGAAGTCATCCGTGAGCTCGCTGTCAGGAAAGAACACCTGACGCAGCTTGCCGCGTGCGCGGAACAGCCGCGTCATCACGGTGTTGTTGTTCAGCTCGAGAATTTCCGCGATTTCCTTGCCACTGAAGCCGCCGATCACCTGCAGCATCAAAGGGTCGCGATAGTCCTTTTCCAGCTTTCCGATGGCCTCGTGGAGCAATCGGCGATCCATGCGCTGATCGGGTTCGTTCTCGTCCGAATCCGCGATGGACTGGTCCTCGATGTCGACCAGCTCCGGACGGTAACGCTCGTAGAGGCGTGCGTTCTCGCGTCGCAGAATGGTGAACAGCCAGGCCTTGGCGGCCTTGTCATTCTGCAGACTGTCGAGAGACCGCCATGCACGCAAAAAAGTTTCCTGCACCAGATCTTCAGCCAGCGCACTGTTCTTGCAGATCCAGTAGGCATAGCGATAGACGTCCTGGTACAAGGCGTCGACCAGCGCTTCGTAGCGCTCCTTCTTGCGTCTATCGTCCAAGACCGGGGTATCGCTCATTTCTTTCCGGAGTGCCAGAAGCTCGAATTCAGGTGAGTTTTTGCTGGCAAATCAATTAGAAAGAACGCGGTTTTGCAGGCTTGCCAGCCGGAACAGGAGTTTGCCGAATAAGCGGGGGGGCGGCAAGTCCTGATTGTCTTTGGCCGTGCCTTGAGGGCAAGGCTATAATCGCGTCCCCGAGACGTTCGATGGACTTCGAAGATGACGAGAATTGCGATTGCCGGCGCTGCCGGACGAATGGGCAAGACCCTGACCGAGGCGGTGTTGCGCAGCGATGCCGGCCTGCAGGTGACAGTCGGGACGGTGCTCCCGGAAGACCCGGCGCTGGGCGTCGATGTGGGCCTGCTCGCCGGGGTGCAGCACCTGGGTGTGCCGGCCGTCGCGTCGCTGCAGGGGGAGGCGGAGCGGTTCGATGTTCTGATCGACTTCACGGCGCGCGCCTCCACGCTGGAGCATCTGCAGTTCTGTGTACGCCATGGCAAGGCCATCGTCATCGGCACCACCGGCTTCACTGCCGAGGAAAAGCAGCTCATTGCCGAAGCTGCCCGCCATGTTCCGGTCGTCTTCGCGCCGAACATGAGTGTGGGTGTGAATGTCTGTCTCAAGTTGCTGAAGATGGCGGCCGAGGTGCTGGAAGACGTGGACATCGAGATCGTCGAGGCGCATCACCGCTACAAGAAGGATGCCCCCTCGGGCACTGCCCTGCGCATGGGCGAGGTGATTGCCGAGGCGCTCGGGCGCAATCTCCAGGAGGTTGCGGTCTACGGACGTGAAGGCATGAGCGACGAGCGTGATCGCGACACCATCGGTTTCGCCACCGTGCGCGGCGGCGATATCGTGGGCGATCACACGGTGATTTTCGCGGGGCTGGGCGAGCGCATCGAGATCACGCACAAGGCCAGCAGCCGCATGACCTTCGCCAGCGGCGCCGTGCGCGCGGCCGCCTGGCTGGCAAGCCGCAAGCCCGGACTGTACTCGATCGACGACGTGCTTTTCGGCGATGCGCGGACCTGATCGCCGAGGGTTTGCTGTCGCGAGACGGAAACCTTCATAGACACCGCTTGTCCTGTTCACTTACAATGCGGCCTCAGTATGTTTACATCTGAGCACATAACGGGATTCACAGAAGAGCGGAATGAAGCGATTGTTTCATTCCGCTTTTTTTCACCCGGATTTTGCGATTAGTCCTGGAGAATGCATTGAGTAATTCAGCAGTACTGGCATTGGAAGATGGCAGTATCTTTCGCGGCCGCGCCATCGGAGCGCATGGTCTGTCCAGCGGCGAGGTCGTGTTCAATACGTCCATGACCGGCTACCAGGAGATCCTCACCGATCCGTCCTACGCCCGGCAGATCGTCACGCTGACCTATCCCCACATCGGCAACACCGGCACCAACGACGAGGACAACGAGTCAGGCAAGGTCTGGGCCTCCGGCCTGGTGATCCGGGATCTCTCACGCATTTCCAGCAACTGGCGCAATCAGCAGACGCTCGACGATTTCCTGCGCGAGCGCAATGTCGTCGCCATCGCCGAGATCGACACGCGTCGCCTCACCCGTCTGCTGCGTGACAAGGGGCCGCTCAACGGCTGTCTGCTGACCGGCAAGGCGCTGGAGGAGCACGGCGAGGCGCGTGCGCTGCAGGAGGCGCGTGCATTCCCCGGGCTCAAGGGCATGGATCTGGCCAAGGAAGTCAGCGTCAAGCAGTCCTACGAATGGACGGAGAGTGTCTGGCAGTGGTCCAAGGGCCACCAGCGTGCCGCGCTCGACAAGCCTTTCCACGTCGTGGCCTATGATTTCGGCATCAAGACCAACATCCTGCGCATGATCGCTGAGCGCAACTGTCGGGTGACTGTGGTGCCCGCGCAGACGCCTGCAGAGGACGTGCTGGCGCTCAAGCCGGATGGCATCTTCCTGTCCAATGGCCCGGGCGACCCCGCGCCGTGCGACTATGCGATTGCGGCCACGAAGCGTTTCCTCGAGACCGAGATCCCGATCTTCGGCATCTGTCTCGGCTGTCAGATCCTGGCCCTGGCCTGCGGTG
>CAYQBR010000027.1:0-6354 GCA_964415735.1 uncultured Klebsiella sp.
GTAGAGTTCGATCAGATCAGAGAGCAGCAGACCGGCGATGCCGGCCGGAATCGTGCCGACCACCACGAACCAGGCGAGGCGGGCATCGGGTGACATGGCCCCTCCGCGCAGCGATACCTGCCACGCCTGAAAGAGTCGCAGCAGATCGGCGCGAAAATAGGTGAGCACCGCCAGCAGACTGCCGATGTGCACGGCCACATCGAACACCAGCCCCTGATCGGGCCAGCCGAGCAATTCCTTCGGCAGCAAGATGTGAGCGGAGCTGGAGATGGGAAGGTATTCCGTCAAGCCTTGCAGGAAGGCGAGAAAACTTATCTGGAAATAATTCAGTTCCATATCAGGCCTGATAATCCATTTGATCCTTGAGGTAGATGGGGAGCACGGCAGAGGCTGCCACACCCGGTTCGCCGCGAAGTGCCTGCGCGAGCGCTACGGCCGCCAGTGCCACGGCATCGCTGCGGCAGTCGATCAGCAGAGGCTGTGTGCCTGGCAATGCGGGACACAGGGCCCATCCATCACCCACCGCGACACCCGGACCCTCGAAGCGCAGCTCCTCGGGCTTGCAGACGCTCTCGGCCCCCAAGAGCACGGGGCAGTCGTCCTGCATCGCGTAGGACGCGGCATAGACTTCGTCTTCGCGCGCCTGCAGACAGACATGGAATACAGTGCCTGAATGTGCGAGGTGCGCCCTCATCGCCATCACAGCCAATGAAGAGATGCAGAACACGGGGGCACTCGTAGCGAATGACAAGCCTTGCACGACGCCCGCGCCGATGCGCAGCCCAGTGAAAGACCCCGGCCCGATCACCAGAGCGAATGCATCCAGTTCCCGCACACTGATCTGTTGCTCGTCCAGCAGACTCTGAATCATGGGCAACAGTTCGCGAGCATGCTGGCGTGGCTCGGCGCTGCTGCGTGAAGAAATCAGGGAATCTGCTGTCAGGGCCACGGTGCAACGTGCATGTGAGGTGTCGATGGCAAGAATGCGTTTCATGCGGAAAGTATACCGGACACAATGAAAAATCCCTCAGCGCTTTTCAGCACTGAGGGATTGGATTGGCTCATCACCTGGCGGGTGTCGGCAATCAGCCGGCGGCGGGCGCAGGTGCTGCAGCGGGTGCTGCGGCTGCAGGTGCTGCAGCAGGAGCGGCGGCCTTCTTCGCGGCGGGCTTGCGCGCTGCCGGCTTGGCAGCAGGCGCGGCCTTGCTGGCTGCGGGCGCCTTCGCTGCCTTGGCTGCAGGCTTCGCTGCGCTTTTCGCGGGCGCTGCCTTCTTCACGGCGGCCTTGGCAGGGGCTGCAGCCTTCTTCGCCGCAGCTGCCTTCTTCGCAGGGGCCTTGGCTGCAGGCTTGGCTGCGCTCTTCGCGGGAGCTGCCTTCTTCGCAACGGCCTTGGCAGGGGCTGCAGCCTTCTTCGCAGGGGCCTTGCCTTTCACGACAGCAGTGACTTTTGCAGCCACTGTCTTCGCTGCGCTCTTCACTGCCTTGACGACTTTCTTCGAGGCGGCTTTCGCTTTCACTGCCGCACGGCGTGCAGCTGCCTTCTCCTTCATCGCAAGTTTCTTCGCGGCGGTGCGTGCCTTCAGCAGCGCGCGCTTGGCGGCGATACGCTCACGTGCGATGCGCTTCTTCGCAGCGGCCTTCGCTTTCGCGGCGGCCTTCTGTGCGGCGGCTTTCGCTTTCACGGCCGCTTTCTTGGCGGCGATCTTGCGCTTGAGTTCTTCCTTCTTGGTGCGAGCGGCTTCCTTGATGGCGTCCGCTTTCGCGCGCTTCTTCTTCCAGGCAGCGGCAAACGCTTTCACGGCTTTCGCCAGATCTGCCTCTGCCTTGGCAGCGATGGCGGCCTTGCGGGCTTCTGCGCTGGCCTTCAGTTGAGCGGCTGTCTGAGCGGCCTGGAGCTTGACTGCAGAGGCGCGTGCCTTGGCTGCTGTGGGCTTGCTTGTTGCGGTAGAGTTCTTGGAAGCTTTAGTTTTAGCAGAAGCGGCCTTGCCTTTCGCTGCGGCAATCGGCTTGGCTTTCGTGGCTGCAGCCTTGGTCAGTTTTGCCGCTGCTGATGAAACTTTTGCTGGAGCAGCAGCAGCGGATTTCTTCACGGCCGATTTGGCAGGCGCCTTCTTTGTCGCTTTAACTTTAGCCATACTGATATCTCTCCAAATATGTGGAACAAAACCACTTTAATTTCTTCAACAGAGGCTATGCCTTGTTTGAACGGCACCATAGCACAAAAAAATTGTGCATACAGCATGCGCCGTTTCATTAGTTGAAAAAAATCAATTTATTTTCAGATTCTTTTTGCGAGAGTTTCGACAAGGTATCGACGAGATCAGTGCGGAAAAGCCGGTGGGAAACACTGTAGTGCAACAGGAGTGTCAGGCTTGCACTGACACTCCTGCAATGGCATCACATGGCGGAGAGCAAGCGGGTCAATTCAACACGCACTGTGTCGACACTCAACGCGCCATCCAGCTGTTCCACTTTCACGGCGTTGCCGGCGCTTTGCAGGTTCTTGTAGAAATCGACCAGAGGACGAGTCTGCTGATGATAGACCTGCAGACGCTTGCGAATGGTTTCCTCCTTGTCGTCATCCCGCTGAATCAAGGGTTCGCCACTGACATCATCAATGCCTTCGACAGCCGGAGGATTGAAGACAGTGTGATAGATGCGACCCGATTCCGGATGCACACGTCGACCGCTGAGTCGCTTCACGATCTCTTCGTCTTCCACTGCAATCTCGACCACCACATCGATGTCGATGCCTGCATCCACCATCGCCTGCGCCTGCGGAATGGTGCGAGGAAAACCATCAAACAGGAAGCCCTTGGCACAATCGGCTGCAGCAATGCGCTCCTTGACGAGCGCGATGATGATCTCGTCGGTGACAAGGCCACCGGAGGCCATCACTTCCTTGACCTGCAGACCAAGAGCAGTGCCGGCCTTCACGGCAGCGCGCAGCATGTCACCCGTGGAAATCTGCGGAATTCCGAACTCGGACACGATGAACTGTGCCTGTGTCCCCTTGCCCGCGCCTGGGGCCCCCAGCAATATCACTCGCATAAAACACTCCTGAATGGTGTCTGACTGCTGTCAGACAAACTTGCCAATGAAAAAATGGTGGCGACTCCGAGCGCTCGACCTTACACCAAAGGCAAGGATCGAGACAAGAAAGGAGCTGCGCCGAATCCTGAGCATCCTGCAGTCACTCGCTGCGCTGCGTTGTCTTCACTTCATCCCAGAGCACATCGAGCTCGCTCAGCGTCATGGCAGGCAGTGACAGTGAACGCGCCTGCGCGAGCATCTCCATCGCTCGAAAGCGCTGCTCGAACTTGCGATTGGCTGCACGCAGCGCTGACTCGGAATCGATGTCCAGATGACGTGCGAGATTGACGCAACTGAACAGCACATCGCCGAATTCATCCTGCATCGCCTGGGAGTCTGCAGTGGCCATCGCGCCCTCGAGCTCGGCAATCTCCTCGCGCAGGCGGGCCAGAACAGGTGCGGCCTCCTGCCAGTCGAAACCCAGCGAACCGGCGCGCCGCTGCAGCTTGCGCGCGCGCTCCAGTGCCGGCAATGCCGCAGGCACATCGTCCAGCACACTGGGCAGGACAGCGGCCGGTGTGCGGGCCGCTTTCACCTGACGTTCAAGATTCTTGATCTCTTCCCAGCGAATCGCGACGGTCTCCGCGTCCAGTGCAAGCTCGGAGCTGCCGAAACTGGCAAGCGTGCCATCAGGAAACACATGGGGATGTCGATGCAGCAGTTTCGCGCTGATCGCCGCGGCGACCTGATGGAAATCGAACAGCCCCTGCTCGCTCGCGATCTGCGCGTAGAACACCACCTGGAACAGCAGGTCGCCCAGTTCATCGCGCAACTGTGCGGCATCCTCGCGCTCGACGGCATCGATGACCTCGTAGACTTCCTCCAGCGTGTAGCCCGTCAAGGTCTTCAAGGTCTGCTTGCGGTCCCAATCGCAGCCATGCGTGCTGTCGCGCAGATGGCGCATGATGGTCAGCAACTGCTGCATGGACGTGTCATTGTTCACGAGTTGAAGTCTCCTGTACCTTGCTGTCAGCGGCGCTCTGCGGCGCTGCGATGGTGTCGACGCCCTCTCCTGCCGCGATTCGACGCGCCTCGATGATGTTGTTCAAGCGACTGATCTTCTCGAGCACGCGCGAGAGCACGGGATAGGAATCCACTTCCACCTGCAGCTTCATGCGTGCCGTTCCGGAACCGCGATCGGTGCGCGTGTTCACCTCCATCACCTCGATGCCGGCATCCGCCAGAATCGTGGTGATGTCACGCAGCAGACCCGCGCGGTCATAGGCAAGAATGTAGAGGTCGACCAGCATGCTGATGCGGCGTCCATCGCCCCACTGCACCTCGATGAAATTCTCGTGGCTCTCCAGCTGATAATGCAGGGCCACCGGGCAGTCGGGCTTGTGCACCACCACCTGATTGTCCGCACCCAGACAGCCCACGATCGGATCGCCTTCCACAGGACGACAGCAACTCGCCAGCTGCGTCGAGAAGCGGCCCGCGCCCGAGACGTGCGTGGCCGACGCCGGCGCTTCGGCGTCCTGGCGCGATTCGTCGAGCACACACAGCAGCTGCGAGAGTTCCTGCGCCGCAGTGATCACTTCTTCCACGGTGATCGCACTCACGCCGACCGCGGCAAACAGCGCCTCATCATTGCGACAGCCCAGCTTGCGCGCCAGGGCACGGTAATCGGGATGCGCCACGGCAAGTCGTGCAAATTCCTCGGCCAGCAAGGCGCGACCATTTGCGACATTCTGCTCACGTCCCTGCGTCTTGAACCATTGCATCAGCTTGGCCTGAGCACGCGGCGTGTTGGCGTAACCGAGACTCGGCTTGAGCCAGTCACGGCTGGGCGTGCTGTGCTCATCGGCCAGCACTTCCACACGATCACCCGTCTGCAACTTGTAGTTCAGCGGCACTGTCTTGCCATTGACGCGCGCACCACAGCACTTGTTGCCGACTTCGGTATGCACGTAATAGGCGAAATCGAGCGGTGTGGCCCCTTTCATCAAGTCGACGACGTGCCCTTCCGGCGTGAACACGTAAACACGATCCGGCGTCGTGGAATCGCTGCGCAGCTGCTCGGCCAGCCCGCCGACCATGCCCATCTCGTCATGCCAGGCCAGCAGCTGACGCAGCCAGGCGATCTTCTCGTCGTAGCTGTCCTTGTAGTGAGGATCCGTGATGCCTTCCTTGTAGCGCCAGTGCGCGCAGACACCCAGCTCGGCATCCTCATCCATCGCATAGGTGCGAATCTGCACCTCGAACACTTTCTTGTCCGGGCCGATCACGGCAGTGTGCAGGGACTGGTAGCCGTTCTCCTTGGGGGTGGCGATGTAGTCGTCGAATTCATTGGGAATCACGCGCCACAGATTGTGCACGATGCCCAGAGTGGCGTAGCAGTCGCGGATCTCGGGCACGAGAATGCGGACCGCCCGGATATCGTAGATCTGCGAGAAATCCAGCTTCTTGGCCTGCATCTTGCGCCAGATGCTGTAGATGTTCTTCGCCCTGCCCGTCACTTCGGCATCGATGTTGGCGCGATCCAGCTGACGCCGCAGCTCCTCCGTCACCTCCAGCACGAAACGCTCGCGATCCACGCGGCGCTCGTCCAGCAGGCGGGCGATCCGCTTGTAATTCTCTTCCTGCAGATAGCGGAATGAGAGGTCTTCAAGCTCCCATTTCAATTGACCTATGCCCAGACGGTGAGCCAGCGGCACATAGATCTCGAACACTTCACGCGCCACGCGCTGTCGGCGCTCCTCCGGCGCCCCCTTGACCGCACGCAGTGCGCAGGTGCGCTCGGCAAGCTTGATCAAGGCCACACGCACATCGTCGATCAGCGCCAGCAGCATCTTGCGGACGTTTTCCACCTGATCGTCGCTCTGACCGAGCACGCGCGTGCGCGAGGTGTCCGTTTCATTGATGGCTGCCATGCGCAGGACGCCCTCGACAAGCTTGGCCACTTCCTCACCGAACTGCTCGCGCACGACTTCCAGACCGACACGTGATTCGCGCACACTGCGATACAGGATGGAGGCGATCACGGCCTCACTGTCCAGCCGCAGGTCGACCAGAATCTCGGCCATTTCCAGCCCGGTCAGATAACTGTTGCGCCCTGCCCACACGGTATTGGCGGCGCGGGCCTGCTGTTCGAGAGCCCAGCTCATGTCACAGGCACGACGTATGCGCTCGATGTGCTCCAGCGTGCCGCGCGACTGCAGAGACGCCATCCACTCATCGAAGCAGATACTGCCGTCTGGATTGAACTTGTGCGTCTCTCGTACCTGGACCATGGGGGCAGTTCTCTTGTCTTGCGTCAGG
>CAYQBR010000027.1:6454-11877 GCA_964415735.1 uncultured Klebsiella sp.
GAGTCACTGCCCCCTGGCTGCAGATAGAGCGTGATGCCATGCTCGCGGGCAAGCTCACCGAACGCTTGCTGATCGGCGGGCGTGAGCGGCTCCAGATGGCGCACGATCAGAGCCACGTCTTCCGGCAGGTGCACACCCTGGACTGCGGGCTCGGCGTTCTCGCCGACGGCCACCTCGATCTGCGGCACCGTGAACCGGCAATCGCGAGCGGCCAGAAATTCGCGCAGTGGCGCAATCAGCCGCGCCACCCGGGGATTCAGGACTGCGCAGTCATCCATCTGCGCGATGAAGGTACTGTTCTTCTCGCGAAAGCCGACGAGCATCGCTTCCTTCTTGACGACATAGCGCACGGCGAGGCGCGCCTTGCGTCGATAGCCGACGCTCTGGCTGCGCAGCGCGGGCAGGTGTTCATACTGCTGCAGACCGCCGATGTGCTGCATCTGCTCGTGCAGCACGCGCTCCTTGAGCTGGATCTGCGCATCCGGGTGCAGGTGCTGCATGGCGCAGCCGCCGCAGACGCTGGCGTAGGTACAAGGAGGCTCCACGCGCTCCGCTGCCGGGATCAGGATGGTCTCGGCGCGCAATTCATCATACTGCTTGTGACGAGCCACGTAGCGCGCACTGGCGGTCTCGCCGGCCAGCGCACCATCGACGAAGGCGATCTTGCCATTGATGCTCGCGACCCCGCGCCCGTCATGGCTCAGGCGCTGCACCTGCAACTCCACAGCCTCGGTGGGAAGTTTGTTGCGACGTCGTGTACTGCTCATGAAGTCTACCTGTTGCTGCAGGGCACACACGCTGGCGGAGCGGTCAGTGCCGACTGCCCCGGGGCCTGTGCGCGAATGGAAAAATCAGGCAAAGACGCCTGTTGAAAGATAACGGTCGCCACGATCACAGACGATGGCGACGATGACGGCATTGCGCAGACGACGACTGAGCTGCAGCGCCGCGAACACCGAGCCACCGGACGACACGCCGCAGAAGATGCCCTCTTCCCTGGCCAGAGCGCGCATGGTGTCCTCGGCATCGTTCTGATTGATGTCCATCACTTCGTCGACACGCGAGGCATCGAAGATCGCCGGCAGGTATTCCTGCGGCCAGCGACGGATGCCAGGGATGCGCGAGCCCTCCTGGGGCTGCAGACCGACGATGGTGATCGCGGGGTTCTGCTCCTTCAGGAAGCGTGACACGCCCATGATGGTGCCCGTCGTCCCCATTGAACTGACGAAATGCGTGACGGTGCCTTGCGTGTCACGCCAGATCTCCGGCCCGGTATGCAGATAGTGGGCCTGAGGATTGTCCGGATTCGCGAACTGGTCGAGGACCTTGCCGTGCCCCTCTCGCGCCATGCGTTGCGCAAGATCACGCGCCCCTTCCATGCCCTGCTCTTCCGTCACGAGAATCAACTTTGCGCCGTAGGCGGACATCGACGCCCGACGCTCGGCGGACATGTTCTCCGGCATGATCAGAATCAGTCGATAGCCCTTCACGGCACAGACCATGGCCAGCGCGATGCCCGTGTTGCCGCTGGTGGCCTCGATGAGAGTATCGCCGGGATGGATGTCCCCTCGCAGCTCGGCCTGCAGGATCATGTTGTAGGCAGGACGATCCTTCACGGAGCCGGCGGGGTTGTTGCCTTCCAGCTTGACCAGCACAGTGTTGCTGGTCTCGCCCGGCAACCGCGCCAGCTTGACGAGCGGCGTGTTGCCGATCTGCGCTTCAATCAGCGGATACTTGATGGACATCAGGGTCACTCACAGAAAGTTTGGCGCGATTTTACCCTGTATTGCCTGGGCCTGAAAGCAAGCCGGTGGCATGGCCTCATTCCCGGGGGCGCGCACTCAGGAAGAGTTCACGACTCGCGAGGGGCTTGTCGCCCAGCAAGCGCTGCAGCGCAAGCCGCGTCAGGCGCACAGCGGCGCGCCCATGGGCGGCTTGCGTGAAGTTACATTGGCGCAGTGCGCACAGCTCCGCGCCCGTGAAGGTCACCTGATCAGGTGATGACACGTGGCCCGAATGGGCGACTCGCTCAAAGCCTTCGTCCTCGAGAAACAGATAGTGTCCTTGCGCAGTGATGGGCTCACCCGTGCGGCAGTCCACCTCGAGATTGAGGCCATAGCCCAGCGTCTCCAGCAAGGCGAGTTCGAAGCGGCGCAGCGTGCTCGCCACATCGCGCTCTGTGCTGAGCGCGATGATGGCCTGCTGGTAGGAACGGTACAAATCCCCATGCGCCTCCTGACAGAGCAGAAGCCGCACCAGCAGTTCGTTCAGATAGAGCCCGCTGAACAGGCGCGTGCCCTGCAGACTCAAGGCGCCGTGACTGCTCTCCACCGCAGTGAGCGTCTTCAATTCGTGCCGACCGGCGAGCGTGATGAGCAAGGGATGGAAAGGTTGCAGCAGAGCGCGGGTACGCGACCCGGCGCGGCGGGCACCCCGGGCAACGGCGCGCAGACGGCCGTAGTCCAGCGACAGGAAATCGACGAGCAGGCTGCTGTTCTGATAAGGCCGGGTATGCAGGACCCAGGCCGGTTGCAGCTCGATCCTGGCACTCATCGCGCGCTCCCCGTCTCAGTCGACGTGATAGCCAAGGCTTTGCAGGGCGCGTTCGTCATCGGCCCAGCCACTCTTGACCTTGACCCACAGATTCAGCATCACCTTGGCATCGAAGGCCTTCTCCATGTCGACGCGCGCAGCACTGCCGATGAGCTTCATGCGACTGCCTCGCGTGCCGATGATGATCTGCTTCTGGCTTTCCTTGTCCACGAGTATCAGCGCGTGAATGTGCACGACGCCTTCCTGGATGGTGTATTTCTCGATCTCGACCGTCACTTCGTAAGGCAGCTCGTCGCCCAGTTGACGTGTGATCTTCTCGCGAATGATCTCGGCGGCCAGAAAACGCGAGCTGCGATCGGTCACCTGATCGGCAGGGTAAAGGAACGGCCCCTCGGGCAGATATTTCGCCACACATTTCTCGACAGCCTCCAGGTTGTAGCTGGAGAGCGCCGACAGCGGAATGATCTCGGCGAACTCACGGATCTTTGTCATCCGTTCAATATGGGGCAGGAGCTTCTGCGGATTCTCCAGCAGATCGCACTTGTTGATCAGCAGCAGCACCGGCACCTGCACTTTCTCCAGCGCCTGCAGCACCAGTTCGTCCTCCTCGTTGAAGACCAGGCGCTCCACCACGAACAAGACCAGGTCGACCCCATCCAGCGTGCTCGTCGCGGTCTGGTTCATCACACGATTGATGGCCTTCTTCTGCGACTTGTGGATGCCGGGCGTGTCGACATAGACGTATTGCAAGGCGCCCACTGTCTTGATGCCCAGAATGCGATGCCGTGTGGTCTGCGGCTTGCGCGAGGTGATGCTGATCTTCTGCTCGAGCAGATGATTGAGCAGCGTGGACTTGCCGACATTGGGGCGGCCCACGATGGCAATGAAGCCACAACGCTCCTGGGCTTCGGACTGTTCCTGCATGGTCATGACATTGAACTCCTGCTGCGGGTCATGAAGTCAGTGCCTGCAGGACACGGCCTGCAGCCTCCTGTTCCGCCAGGCGGCGGCTGCGTCCGCTGCCGGACATACCCTTCGGTGTCAGCGCGGTGCGACAGTGCACCACGAAATTCTGCTGGTGATCGGTGCCTTCCACCGCCACCACTTCGTATTCCGGCACGGGCAGCGAGCGCGCCTGCAGCAGTTCCTGCAGGGCTGTCTTGGCATCCTTGTGCAGCTGCTGCGCCGGCTGGGTGAGAAACTCCCGGTCGAACAGCGGCAGGGCGCAGGCACGGCAGACACTCATGCCGCCATCGAGATAGAGGGCACCGAGGAGCGCTTCCATGGCGTCGGCCAGGATGGACTCACGCTGTCGCCCGCCCGACTTCAATTCGCCGGGCCCGAGAATCAGCAGCTCACCAATCTGCAGTCGCTGCGCAATATCCGCCAGCGTCCGCTGATTCACCAGGCGCGCGCGCATGCGGCTGAGTTCTCCCTCGGGGGCATCGGGGAAGCGTGCGGAGAGTTCCTCGGCCACCAGGAAGCCAAGGATGGCATCGCCAAGAAATTCCAGACGCTCATTGTTGTCTCGACTCGCGCTGCGATGCGTCAATGCACGCTGCGCGAGGGCCGCGTCCTTGAAGTGGTAGGCAAGCGCCTTTTCGAGTTGCGCGAGAGAGACAGTCATTCAGTCGATTCGGTCGTCAAAACTGATGATCACGTCGACGTTGCCGACGAGGGGAATCCGGCGTTCGTAGTCGATCACCAGCACAGGGCTGGCATTCTCGCGCTGCAACGTGATGCTGTTGAGGTTGAAGTCACGGACGTTGTTGACTCGCAGGGCGCTGGCGATTTCCTCGCGCACTTCCACCTGCGTGAGACTGGCGGCACGCCCACTGGCGATCAGATCCTCCGCCGCACCCTTCACGAAATTGTGATCCAGATACACCGGCAGGATCTTCAGACCGAAGGTCAGCCCGCTGACCAGAACGATCAGCAGCATCAACAGGCCGAATTTGGAGAAACCGCGCTGTGAGCGCGGCAGTGAAAAAGGGAAACTGGTCATGGCATTCTCCTGAAAAGGGGCAGACCCGACGCCTTGTGGCTCGTTGCTGCGCGGCTGCACATTATAGGCAGCGCCCATGAGCGAACCGCGATTCAGTGCGCGTTTCAGAGAATCAGTCCATTGCGACGGAACGTGGGAAGCGTCCAGCCCGGCTCCTTGTGCATCCAGACGGCAAACGCCTTGCCGACGATGTTCTGCTCCGGCACCGCACCCCAGACGCGGCTGTCCGCGCTGTTGTCCCGGTTGTCACCCATCATGAAGTAATGCCCTTCCGGCACCACCCAGACAGTGCGGCCGCCATCGCGAGACGGAGCATTCATGATCTGAGTCTCGTGGTCCACTTCACCCAGACGTTCGGTCATCAGTATGCCGCTCTGCATCATGCCATTGGGCATCTCGATCTCGACCTGATCGATGGGCTGAGACTGCACGCGTTGGTCGTTGATGTAGAGCACCTTGTCCTCGTAGCGAATGGTGTCTCCCGGCAAGCCCACGACACGCTTGATGAAATAGCGACTGTCGTGCGGCGGGATGAACACCATCACTTCACCCCGCTTCGGCTGGTTGATCTCGACGATCTTGGTGCCGACCACTGGAAGACGCAGCCCATAGGTGTACTTGTTCACCAGGATGAAGTCACCGACCTCCAGCGTGGGAATCATGGAACCGGAGGGAATCTGGAAAGGCTCGACCAGAAAGGAGCGCAGCAGCAGCACGATCAGCAGCACGGGGAAGAAGGATTTCGCGTACTCGACGACAATGGGCTCCTGCTCGGCGACCGCGATGGCCTGAGCCAGCGCTTCGCTCGGAGGCTGCTGCACCGCCTTCAATTTCGCCACGGCCTGACGCCGCGGCTCGGCGTTGA
>CAYQBR010000028.1:0-11453 GCA_964415735.1 uncultured Klebsiella sp.
TGTTTCGAGGCGTCAATGTCATCAATCTGGATCCGAAGGGGCGTCTGGCCATGCCAGCGCGCTATCGCGATCAATTGGTGACGCAATTCGCCGGCCGCCTGGTGGCGACCATCGACCCCATGGCCAAGTGTCTCCTGCTGTATCCCATCGACGTGTGGGAGGAGATCCAGAAAAAGATCGAGGCCCTTTCCAGCTTCAACGCGGACACCCGCAAGTTCCAGCGCATGATGATCGGCTATGCCACAGACCTCGAGCTGGATGGCAGTGGTCGCATCCTGTTGTCGCAGGTGCTGCGCAATCACGCCGAGCTGGACAAGCACGTCGCGCTGGTGGGGCAGGGCAAGAAACTGGAATTGTGGAGCGAGCAGAACTGGGCCGAGCAGACGCAGCTGTGGCTGTCGCAGGCGAGTTCTGGTGGCGAGCTGCCGGCAGAACTGCAGTCCCTGTCGCTTTGATGGGTTCTGGATGCGACGTTCCGCTTTCGTCGTGGCAAACAGAAGGCGCTTGAGGACGACTTGAATGATGTCAGGCGCACTGCAACACGAGACAGTAATGCTGGGCCCGGCAGTGGAGGCGCTGCTGTCCACACCGGATGGCGTCTACGTGGATGGCACCTTCGGTCGTGGGGGGCACTCGCAGAGGATTCTGCAGGGCTTGAGCGAGCAAGGCCGTCTGCTGGCCTTCGACAAGGACCCGGTCGCGGTGCACGTGGCACGTGAGCGCTTTGCCGCAGACAGTCGCTTCGAGATAGTGCAGCGCTCCTTCGCCGACCTGCGTGAAGTGGTGGAGCAGCACGCTCTGGCGGGAAAGGTGAGTGGGGTATTGCTGGATCTCGGCGTCTCCTCGCCGCAGCTGGATGATGCGCAGCGCGGTTTCAGTTTTGTGCAGGACGGCCCGCTGGACATGCGGATGAATCCGCAGGAAGGCATCAGTGCGGCACAGTGGATTGCAGAGGCCTCCGAGCAGGAGATCGCCGACGTGATCTACCGCTACGGCGAGGAGCGGTTCTCGCGGCGCATGGCGAGGGCGATCGTGGCGAGGCGCCAGGTGGCTCCGATCACGGGAACCCTGGAGCTGGCCGAGATCATCAAGCAGGCCAATCCGGCGTGGGAGAAGCACAAGCACCCTGCCACGCGCGCCTTCCAGGCGATCCGGATTCATGTGAATCGCGAGCTGGAGGATCTGCAGAGTGTGCTGGCGCAAGCGCTGGACCTGCTGCAGCCGGGAGGACGGCTGGTGGTGATCAGCTTCCACTCGCTCGAGGATCGCATCGTCAAGCAGTTCATCAATGAGCAGGCGCGCGGTGACGATTACCCTGCCGGAGTGCCGATACAGTTTGCCGATCTGAACCCGAGGCTGCGCAAGCTGGGCAAGGCGGTGAAAGCGGATGCGAGTGAGGTGGCGGCCAATCCGCGCTCGCGCAGCGCCATCATGAGGGTGGCAGAGAAACTGGCCTGAACGAACCCTGTAAGAACGCAACCCCAGAACAAGATGCCCGATTCAAGTGAGCACATATGAACAAGTCTCCCGGCACCTCCAGCATCGCAAGGGCGTTCACTTCCAAGACCATCTATCAGTGGCTGGGCCTGTTCTCGCCGCGCATGCTGCTCATCTGTCTGCTGTTGCTGGCCATGCTGGCTTCAGGTATCGCGGTCATCTACACCACCTTCAAGAACCGCTCCATGCTCAACGAGCTGCAGATGCTGCGCAATCAGCGCAACGAGCTGCAGGTGCAGTGGGGTCAGCTGCTGATCGAGCAGAGCACCTTCAGCCTGGACAGTCGCATCGAACGCAAGGCCATCGACGAATTGCAGATGACTGTTCCCGAGATTTCCGACGTTGTAATGGTGCGCTATGACTAGAGACGAAGCCCGACACAAACCGCTGACCTGGCGCCTTTACCTGATTCTCGCGGCGCTGGTGCTGTGCGTCATGGCCGTGATCTGGAAGCTCGCCAACCTGCACGTGCTGCAGCAGGACTTCCTGCAGGGGCAGGGTGATGCTCGCACCGTGCGCGTCGAGCCGCTGTCCGCCAATCGCGGCATCATCATGGACCGCAACGGCGAGCCGCTCGCGGTCAGCACGCCGGTGAAATCCATCTGGGTGAATCCGCGCGAACTGTCCCAGGAATTGCGTGACATCGAAGTGCTGGCCTTCGCCCTGGAGCTGGATTCACAGCAACTGGCCACCAGCATTGCCGCCAATGCCGAGAAAGAGTTTCTCTACGTCAAGCGACGCATTCCACCGGCAGAGGCCGACCGCATTCTCGACATGAAGATCGCAGGTGTCTACGCGCGCACCGAGTATCAGCGCTATTACCCGCAAGGCGAGATCGCCGCTCACCTGGTGGGCTTCACCAACGTCGACGACGTGGGTCAGGAAGGCATGGAGCTGGCTTTCGACAACTGGCTGCAGGGCATTCCCGGTCGTCAGCAGGTCATGAAGGATCGTCGCGGGCGCATCATCCGCGAGCTCGACACGCTGCAGCCTGCGCAGGCCGGCAAGGACATGGCGCTGAGCATCGACTTCCGCATCCAGAATCACGCCTACAAGGAGCTCAAGTCCGAGTATCTGCTGCGTGGTGCACGCTCTGCGTCAGTGGTGGTGATGGACATCAAGACCGGTGAAGTGCTGGCGATGGTGAACCAACCGTCCTACAACCCCAACAACCGCGGCGCCATCACGGACTTCAGCGCGCTGCGCAATCGTGCGGTGACGGATCTGGTGGAACCGGGGTCCACGATCAAGGCCTTCACCGTGGCGGCTGCGCTGGAATCCGGGCGTTACACCCCCGAGACGCTGGTCGACACCAGCCCCGGCCGAATTCGCGTCGGGCGCGACTGGGTGACCGACGCCACCACGCGCGACATCAATCACGGCGTGCTCACCGTCGAAGGCATCATCACCAAGTCCAGCAATGTGGGCGCCAGCCTGCTGGCCCTCTCCATCGGTCCGGAAGCGCTGCGTGACGTGCTCGCGCGCGTGGGCTTCGGTGTGGAAACCGGCTCCGGATTCCCCGGCGAGCGCAGTGGTGTGCTGCCGGCGCATCGCCGCTGGTCGGACATCGAAACCGCGACCTTGTCCTATGGTTACGGCCTCTCCGCATCCGCGCTGCAGATCGCCAGTGCCTACTCCACACTGGCCGACGGCGGTGTGCGCAAGCCGGTGTCGCTGCTCAAGCTCGACGACGCGACGCTCGAGACCCAGCCCCGCGAGCAGGTGATCAGCGAGACCGTGGCTCACGCCGTCATGAATGCCCTGGAAACGGTGGTGGACAAGGAGCGCGGCGGCGGCGCCACAGCGGCGAACGTGCCGCTCTACACCGTGGCCGGCAAGACGGGCACCGCGCACATCGTGGGCGCCTCCGGCTACGAGAAGAATGCCTACAACTCGCTGTTTGCAGGCTATGCCCCGGCCAATGATCCTCGCATCGTGGTCGTCATCATCATGAACGAGCCGGGCGGCAGCGAGCACTATGGCAGTCAGGTGGCTGCACCACTGTTCTCGCGCATTGTTGCCGGCGCCATGCGCATCATGAACGTTCCGCCCGATGACATGGAAAACGCAGAAATCATGACCCTGAGCGCCCTTTGACGGATGCCTGACGATGAACACAGCGGAAAAGATTGTGTACACCACTCGACTTGAGCAATTGCTCAGTGGACTGGTGACGCTGCCGGTGGGATTGCCCGCAGAGTGCGATGTGCGCATCAGCGGGGTGACACTCGACAGTCGCACAGTGGCGCCAGGTGACCTCTTCTTTGCCTGCTTCGGGCGCAATCATGACGGGCGGGATTTCATTGATGCCGCGATCGACAAGGGGGCGGCTGCCATTCTTGCTCAGGCCGACTTCCGTTGGCAGGGCGTGAGTCTGCGCCGTGGTGTGCCCGTGTTGTGCGTGGACGATCTGACTGCCCGCGTCAGTGCGATTGCCGGCCGCTTCTTCGACGAACCCAGCGCGGCAATGACGATGATCGGAGTCACCGGCACCAACGGCAAGACCAGCTGCACACAGTTCATCGCACAGGTACTCGGAGGCATGGGGCGTTCCTGCGGCGTGATCGGAACACTCGGGAACGGGTTCCTGCCGGCGCTCGAAGAGTCCACCCACACGACTCCCGACCCTGTCTTTCTGCAGGCGGCACTGGCCGATCTGCGGTCACGTGGCGCTGACACCGTGGCCATGGAAGTGTCCTCGCAGGGGCTGCATCAGCACCGGGTGAGTGGCGTACGCTTCGATGTCGCCGTCTTCACCAATCTCACTCGCGATCATCTGGATTATCACGGCAACATGGAGGATTACGCGGAAACCAAGCGTCGTCTCTTCATGATGTCCGGACTCAGCAGTGCGGTGGTCAATATGGATGATCCGTACGCCTGCCGGATTCTCAATACGCTGTCGCCCTCCGTGCGCAGCTACACGTTCAGTGTGGCCAATTCCCATGCCGACATTCATGCCCTGAGCCTGCAGCTGACTCCTCACGGGTACCGTGCACGGGTCAGCACGCCGTTCGGTGAAGGCGAGCTCGCCGGGGCGCTGCTCGGTCGCTTCAACTTCAGCAATGTGCTGGCCGTGCTCGCCACGCTGATCGCGACCGAATCCGTGCGTCCGCACTTTTCGCTGTCGGCGCTGCTGGAGCGCATCGCGCTGTTGCAGCCTGTGTCCGGGCGCATGCAGATCGTGGCTCAGCCCGCCGACATCACGGCCGTGGTGGACTATGCGCACACACCCGATGCACTGCAGGTTTCCCTGCAGGCACTGCGCGAGCACTTCCATGGCCGCATCTGGTGCGTCTTCGGCTGTGGTGGCAATCGCGATCAAGGCAAGCGACCTCTCATGGCCGAGATCGCCGAGCGCCATGCCGACATGCTCGTGGTGACGGACGACAATCCGCGTCTGGAGGATGCCGATGCCATCGTGCGTCAGATCGTGCTCGGTGTCACAGATACCGGCAAACTGATCGTTGAACGCGACCGCGCACGTGCGATCGCTCTCGCGGTGGCCCGTGCGGCGCCGGGCGACGTTGTCATGATCGCTGGCAAGGGGCACGAAACCTATCAGGACATCAAGGGCCAGAAGTTGATGTTCAGTGATGTCGCTCAGGCCAGGGCGGCCTTGCAGCAGCGCAGCGCTGCAGGGGTGGCGCGATGATCGGCAGTCTGTCACTGAGCGCCTTGCAGGCCGTGCTTCCCGCCACGCGACAGGGTGCCGATGTGAGCTTCACGCGGGTCAGCACCGACACGCGCACGCTGCGACCCGGCGATCTTTACGTGGCTCTGCGCGGTGCGAGTTTCGATGGCAATGCCTTTGTCGATCAGGCCTTTGAGAACGGGGCCTGTGCGGCCATCGTCAGCTCGCCGGCTGCGGTTCGTCCGCCATGCCTGCTGGTGGCCGACACCACGGCTGCACTCGCGGAATTGGCGCTGCTCAATCGTCAGCGCTCCGCCGCCCGCGTCGTGGCCATCACCGGAAGCCAGGGCAAGACCAGTGTGAAGGAGATGATCGGCCGGATACTGAATGTGTCGCACAGAACGCTGGTGACGCGCGGCAATCTCAACAATCACATCGGTGCGCCGCTGACGCTGCTCGAACTGGACGAGACACATGAATGCGCCGTCATCGAGCTCGGCGCGAGTGGTCCGGGCGAGATCGCCTGGACGGTGCGTCTGGCGCAGCCGCAGGTGGCGGTGCTCACCAATGCCGCCGCCACCCATCTGGAAGGTTTCGGTTCCCTGGCCGGCGTGGTGCAGACCAAGGGCGAGATCATCGATGGTCTGCCGGCGGACGGCACGGCCGTGCTCAATGCCGATGATCCGCATTTTGCCGTGTGGTGCGCGCGCGCCGGAGAGCGCCGCGTGCTGCGTTTCGGCCTGCATGACGCCGCGGCCGACTACCGGGCCAGCGCGATCCAGAGCGATGGTCGCGACGGCACCCATTTCACGCTGCATACGCCGACAGGCGACTGCGGCATCACGCTGCATCTGCTGGGTCTGCACAACGTGGCCAATGCGCTGGCGGCCAGTGCCGCCGCCATGGCGGCAGGCGCAACACTCGAAGATGTGCGCACTGGACTGGCCCTGGTCAGACCGGTCGCCGGTCGCCTGTGTCTGCGTGAGGCGGCCAACCGGGCCGCCCTGGTGGACGATACCTACAACGCCAGTCCCTCGTCGTTTCGTGCCGCGATTGATGTGCTGTCCGGCTTCACCGGCCGCCGCATCGTGATCATGGGCGACATGGGCGAGCTTGGCAGTGATGCGCAGAGCGGGCATCGCTTTGTGGGCGACTACGCTCGCTCCCGAGGGATCGACAGCTTGTGGGCCACCGGCCCGCTGAGTCGACAGGCGGTCAGCAGTTTCGGGGAAGGCGCGTTGCACTTCGCGTCCCTCGACAGCCTCATCGCCCATGCGCTGGGCAACACCGACGCGCAGTGCAGCGTGCTCATCAAAGGGTCCCGCAGCGCCGGGATGGAACGTGCAGTAGAGAAACTCATCGCGGGAGACACCCCATAATGCTCGTCTGGCTTGCCAATTATCTGACGCAGATCGACAGCGGCTTCGCTGTCATTCAGTACATCACGGTCAGGGGGATCTTCAGCATTCTGACTGCCCTGATGATCTCGCTGATCATCGGGCCCTGGATGATTCGCCGGCTCAACAGTCTGCAGATCGGTCAGGTCGTGCGGGACGATGGTCCGTCCAGTCACTTCAGCAAGGCCGGCACGCCCACCATGGGCGGCGCCCTGATCCTGGTCAGCATGCTGTTCAGCACGCTGCTGTGGTCGGACCTGAGCAATCACTATGTGTGGATCACCCTCGCGGTCACCTTCCTGTTCGGCGCCATCGGCTGGGTGGACGACTACCGCAAGGTCTTCGAGAAGAACCCCAAGGGACTGCCTGCGCGCTGGAAGTATTTCTGGCAGTCCGTTGCCGGCTTCGGTGCGGCCCTGCTGTTGTACTACACCGCGATCGGCCCCGCCGAAACCCATTACATCGTGCCCTTCTTCAAGGATGTCTCGATCAATGCCGGCATCCTGTTCGTCCTCATCACCTATTTCGTCATCGTGGGCAGCAGCAATGCGGTCAACCTGACCGATGGCCTGGATGGTCTGGCGATTCTGCCGACCGTGATGGTGGGCGGTGCGCTGGGCATGATTGCCTATCTCGCCGGACACGTGGAGTTCTCCGAGTATCTGCGCATTCCCTACGTGGCCGGTGCGGGCGAGCTGGTGATCTTCTGCGGCACGCTCGTCGGGGCCGGGCTCGGCTTTCTCTGGTTCAACACCTATCCCGCCCAGGTCTTCATGGGCGATGTGGGCGCCCTGGCACTGGGTGCTGCCCTCGGTGTGGTGGCGGTGATCGCCCGCCACGAGATCGTGCTCTTCATCATGGGCGGCGTGTTCGTGATGGAAACCGTGTCGGTGATCCTGCAGGTCGGCTCGTTCAAGCTGACAGGCAAGCGCATCTTCCGCATGGCACCGCTGCACCACCATTTCGAATTGAAGGGCTGGCCCGAGCCGCGCGTGATCGTCCGCTTCTGGATCATCACCGTGATGCTCGTCCTCTTCGGGCTGGCCACCCTGAAACTGCGTTGAAACCGGAACAGGCGAACAGAGCATCGTGAATCACCAAGGCAGCAGAAGAATCATCGTGGGACTGGGCAAGACCGGTTTGTCCGTCGCGCGCTATCTGCACTCTCTCGACAGGGATTTCGCCGTGGTTGACAGCCGGCTCAACCCGCCCGGACTCGCCGATTTTCGTCGTGAATTTCCTGCAGCGGAACTTGTGCTGGGCGAGTTCCCGGCACAGCGACTGCAGCAGGCAGATGAGTTGATTGTCAGCCCGGGTGTGAGCCTGGAGACGCCTGCCATTCGCGCGGCCATCGACGCTGGTGTCGCCATCACGGGCGACATCGACCTGTTCAGCCGTGCCGTCACTGCGCCCGTGCTGGCCGTGACTGGCTCCAATGGCAAGAGCACGGTGGTCTCGCTGCTGGGCGCCATGGCGCGTGCCGCAGGGCGCAAGGTTGGCATGGGCGGCAATCTCGATGGCGCCGAAGCGTCTCCCGCGCTGGACCTGCTGCGTGCCGGGCCGCACGAGCTGTATGTGCTGGAGCTCTCCAGTTTTCAACTGGAGACCACCGCTCATCTGGGCGCGAAGGCAGCCTGCATTCTCAATCTCAGTGACGATCACATGGATCGCTACGCGAGCATGCAGGCCTACGGTGCGGCGAAGCAGCGCATCTTCCTCGGCTGCGAACACGCGATTGTCAATCGCGACGAGCCGGCCAGCGTGCCGCAGCACCCCGTCGGTGAACGGCACACGTTCGGACTCGATGCGCCACAGGCCGATGCCTGGGGCGTGGTTCTGCGCGACGGTCGACCGTGGCTTGCGCGCGGCGATGACGCCCTGCTGGGCGTGCACGACATGAAAATCGCCGGCCGCCACAATGTCGCCAATGCGCTGGCTGCCCTGGCCATGGGCGAGGCGGCCGGACTGCCGCTGCCCGCAATGCTCGAGGCCCTGCGTCACTTCGCCGGCCTGCCGCATCGCTGCCAGTGGGTGCGCGAGCTCCACGGCGTGAATTACTACAATGATTCCAAGGGCACCAATGTCGGCGCTTCGCTGGTCGCCATCGAAAGTCTGGGCGAGTTGTGCAGCGGCAGGCTCGTGCTGATCGCGGGAGGCATCGACAAGGAAGCCGACTTCGCGCCCATGCTGCCTGCCCTGTCACGCTTCGTGCGACTGGCTGTCCTGATCGGCCGCGATGCCGCGCGCATTGCCGAAGTGATTCGTCACAGTGTGCAGGTGGTATTCGCCGGCAGCATGGAAGCGGCCGTGCAGATCGCGGCACAGCAGGCGCAGGCGGGCGACACCGTGCTGCTGTCGCCTGCGTGTGCGAGTCTCGACATGTTCACCGATTTTGCCCATCGCGGCAGAGTCTTCACTCAGGTGGTGGAGGAGCTGGCATGAACACGCATGCGGCGACTCCCGCGATCTTCCGCCCGGTGGTGGCACGGCATCAGCTGAATGTGCTCGTGATGGTGACGCTGCTCTTGATGAGCATCGGCCTGCTGATGATGACCTCGGCGTCGGTGGAGATAGCCAATGGCCTGTACGGGGATCCGTTCTTCTTCCTGAAGCGCCAGGTGTTCTTCACCGTGCTCGCCATTGCCATTGGTCTGGGCACGCTGCTGGTGCCGGTGCGCTTCTGGTACGGCATCTCTCCGCTGCTGCTGGTGGCGTCCTATGTCCTGCTGGCCCTGGTGCTGGTGCCAGGCATCGGGCACGAGGTCAACGGCAGTTCCCGCTGGATCAATCTCGGCTTCTACAATCTGCAGCCTTCGGAGATGGCCAAGCTCTTCATGGTGTTCTACTTCGCCGCCTATCTGGAACGGCGCCGCGAGGAAGTGATCGGGTCCTGGACAGGCTTCCTCAAGCCGATGGCCCTGCTCGCGGCCGCGATCGTGCTGCTGCATTTCGAGCCTGATCATGGCGCCATGGTGATCATGATCGGCACCAGCTTCAGCATGATCTTTCTCGCCGGGGCCAGGTTGCACCGCTTTGCGCTCGTGCTGGCGCTGTGTCTCGGGGCCGTGGCCGCCCTCGCGATCATGAAGCCGTACGTACTGGATCGCTTCGAGTCCTTCATGAATCCCTGGGCAGAAGAGTATGTCTACGGCGAAGGCTATCAACTGACTCAGGCGTTGATCGCCTTCGGTCGCGGTGGCTGGTTCGGTGAAGGCCTTGGCAACAGCATCCAGAAACTCTATTTCCTGCCGGAGGCGCATACCGATTTCGTGCTGGCGATTGTGGCCGAGGAATTCGGACTGATCGGTGTGAGTGTGGTCATCGGACTGTTCGTTGCGTTGATCGCCCAGGCCTTCATGATCGGCAAGCGCGTGGAGGCGCGGGGCGATCTGTTCCCGGCTTATGTCGCTTACGGCATCGCGATGCTGTTCGCCTGTCAGACCCTGATCAACGTCGGCGTCAATATCGGTCTGCTGCCCACCAAGGGGCTGACGCTGCCCTTCCTCAGCTATGGGGGCAACAGTCTGCTGGTCAGTTGCTTCATGGTCGCGATTCTCGTGCGCATTCAGTATGAACTGACCCAGTCAACGGCGCCGATGGCAAAGCGAGGCACACGATGAGCTCCGCTTCTCTCGCAGCCGGCGCGACCAAGGGCACGGTTCTCATCATGGCGGCCGGTACCGGTGGTCACATCTTTCCTGCCTTGAGCATCGCGCGCAATCTGCAGAGCCGGGGTTATCGCACGGAGTGGCTCGGCACGCCGACGGGCCTTGAGGTCGAGGTGCTGCGCAATACCGACATCGTCCTGCATCGCATTCATGCGCGTGGCCTGCGCGGCAAGAGCCGGCTGAGTGTGATCACTGCCCCCTTCATGCTGGTGCGCGCCCTGGTGCAAGCGCTGCTGGTGCTGCGCCGCGTGCAGCCGTGCTGTGTGCTGGGCATGGGCGGCTATGTCACTGGGCCGGGTGGAGTGGCGGCGCGACTCGCCGGCAAGCCGTTGCTGATTCACGAACAGAATGCCATTGCCGGATTCAGCAATCGTCTGCTGGCGCGCATCGCAACGCGGGTGATGGAGGCCTTCCCCGGCACCTTTGCGCCGCGGACCGGCGCCATCAGCACGGGCAATCCGGTGCGTGCCGAGATTCGTGCGCTGCCCTTGCCGCAGGAGCGGGCCCCTGCTGCCGATGATCGCCTGCGCGTGCTGGTGCTCGGCGGCAGTCTTGGCGCGGTGGCCATCAATCGCCTGCTGCCGCAGGCGCTGCAATTGCTCGCGGCCGATCAACGTCCGCTGCTGCGCCACCAGGTGGGCCGCAACAATCTCGAGCAGGCGCGCGAGGCTTATGCTCAGGCCGGGCTGACCCTGGGCGATGATTGCCAGGTGCTGCCGTTCATCGACGACATGGCGGCCGCCTATGACTGGGCCGATCTGGTGATCTGCCGCGCGGGCGCCACCACGGTGTGCGAGATTGCCGCCGCGGGCAAGCCTGCGATCTTCATTCCTTTCCCGCATGCCGTGGATGACCACCAGACGCACAACGCGCAGTGGCTCAGCAATGCGGGCGCGGCCGTTCTGATTCAGCAGCGTGATCTGAACGCGCAGGATCTGGCCGGCCTGCTCGACAATTTTTCCCGTGATCGCGCCAGCCTGCTGGCCATGGCCATCGGCGCCCGTGCACTGGCACGCCCCGAAGCCTGCGATCTGGTGACCGAACAATGCATCAAGGCCTGTGGGGCGCCATCACCATGAAGATCATGACAGCAATGCCGCGTCAGCACAGTGTGCCGGAAATGCGCCGCATCAAGACCATTCATTTCGTCGGCATCGGTGGTGCCGGCATGTGCGGCATCGCCGAGGTGCTGCTGAACCAGGGGTATCGCATCACCGGCTCCGACCTGAAGGCGTCGGGTGTCACTGCTCGACTCGA
>CAYQBR010000029.1:0-11408 GCA_964415735.1 uncultured Klebsiella sp.
TGAGTCGCCATGGTGGCGAGGCATGCCGTCAACAATGCCACGGTCAATTTCTGCATGATCGGCCATCCTGAAAACTGTTCTTCTTCCCATGACAGCGGGAATACGGCAGGCCTGCCCCCAGCTGTCACGCATGATTTTTATACGAGTGGCCGGATTCTAGTGAGCGGCCCAGAAACTTGTCAAGGATTCCTTCATATGTTCTTGTTTTTCCGGAAAAACACCCCAGAGCCGAGCTAATTCCCAAGGAAAATGGTCTGCACCTTGCGGCAATTCTCCAGCGTGTCGCCAAAAGCGGGGCCTGGCGAGTGCAGCAGCCAGGGGCGGAACAGCACCAGACGGTTGTACTTGTAGGGAATCGAGAAGGTCTTTTCCCACAGGGATTCGTCCAGCCCTTCGGTCTCCAGGAAGGCCTTGAGGTCATGGAAATTGCGCCAGCCGTACTGAAGGAAGCCTTCGGGCGTGTTGGGGGCAATCTCCAGCCCGGTGCGCTTGTGCCGCCAGAAATTGGTGCCGTCCGTCTTCGGGTGGTCCTTGGAAAGGTAGACCACACCGGCCCAGCGGGTCTGCACGTCGACGTCGTAATGGATATGGAAGCGGAAGGTGTCGTTCTCGCGCGTGAAACGGATGCGGCCATTGGCATTGGTGGAGGGGCTGATGCTCGGCTCCATGGTCAGGCGCTTGAATATCTCGGCATGCTGCTCGCCCACGAACGACTGGGTGGTCATGACGCCGGCGTAATTGCCGCTCGGGGAGTCCTCCTCCCGCATCGTGCTGATGGCCACCTTCACCAGGGTGTCCGGATCGTTGTAGAAATCGTCCACTACTATGTATCGGTTGAGCATTCTCGTCGCGCTCTCACTGGGTCATCGCATCCCACTCGGGTGCCTGGGGCAGTAACCCCATGGAATGTGTGGGGAACTGGAACGCCGCTGAGGATAAGCCACCCGGGGATGATTTGTATAGGCACTGGCGCGCGCAATGCTCGCGAGTCCGGCTCACTCGCGGCGCCGGTCGGATTCACGCAGATAGTCCGACGGTTTCAACTTGCCGGTTCGCATGTCCCGGTACACGGCCGCGCGCATGATCAGCATGGACACCACGGGTGCTGTCAGCAGCACGAACGCGCTGATCAACAACTCGTGAATGACGAAACGGGACTGGGAAACCGAGAAGGTGATCATGGAAGCCACCAGCACACAGCCTGCCCCAAGGGTCACCGTGATCGCCGGGCCATGGATGCGCTGATAGAACACCGGCAAGCGCAGCAAACCGACCGCCCCGGTCAGAATGATCACGCCCCCCAGCAGCAACAGCACGGTCACCGGCACGGCAGCCCACACCGGCAATGAGTCAAGTGCATTCATTCGATCACCTCCCCTCGCATCAGGAACTTGGCGAGCGCCACCGTGGATACAAAACCGATCAGTACAATCACCACAGCCGCCTCGAAATAGATCTCGTTGCCAAAGCGGATACCCAGCACCAGAACGAGCAGCATGCTGGTCATCCACAGCGTATCCTGCGCGAGCACGCGATCATGGGCGGTGGGCCCGAGCAACATCCTCAGCGCGCAACACAGCATCGCCAGAACGATGCAGACGAACACGAAATCCAGCGCAAAGTGCAACAAGGCAGTCATCGTATTGTTTACCTTTCCAGAGTACGGTTCTCGAAGATCAACATGAGAGGCTCTTCATAGTGTGACTTGATGGTCTCGATCCACCATTGTTCGTCGTGCAGATCAAACACGTGCAAGGACAGCTCGCCCGACTCGGGCATGATCTCCACCCAGACAGTGCCCGGCGTGATGTTGATGAGACACGACAGCAAGGCCAGACCGTAGCTGTCCTTCATGTCCAGGGGGACGCGAATGAACTGCGAATGAATGCCGTCGGACTTGCCCAGCAGGATGATGCGAGTGACATTGACGCTGGAGCGCACGATCTCGATCAGCGACATGCCCAGCAGGCGCAGGAGTGCCATGGGCCGATGGATCGAGGGATCCTTGAGCGGCAGCAGCGAGCTCAGCAACAAGGGCAGCAGAAACGCCATCAATGCCGCCAGCAGCACGTGACCGGCGGACACACTCTGGTTGAACAGCAACCAGGAGCAGAACAGCAGGACAGAGGTCAGCGGCTTGGGGAACCAGTGCTTCATGGCTGAGCGCCTCCCGTCGCAGGCCCCGGGATCACCGGATGACTCATCACCGATCGGAAGTACAGCTCGGCATCCTGCAGTCCGGCGGTGGCGCGAGCGGCATAGTCGAGAGCCGGAGCGGCCCACACGGTCAACAACACGCAGATCAGCAG
The DNA here is from genome assembly GCA_964415735.1 of uncultured Klebsiella sp. Classification (GTDB taxonomy): domain Bacteria; phylum Pseudomonadota; class Gammaproteobacteria; order Pseudomonadales; family Pseudohongiellaceae; genus UBA5078. The sequence goes on from CAYQBR010000029.1 coordinate 2,310, forward strand.
CAGCCCTGCCACGGGGATCACTTCCGTCACGCGCAAACGGGCGGCACTGGCACCCGACGCCCAGAACGTTCTCACGCCGTAACGCAGCATGGCAATGATCGCGCACAGTCCGGCAACGATGATGACCGTGCCGAGCAGGACGCCTTGCGTGCCGCTCGATCCTGAAAGCAGCAGCATCAGCATGCCCAGCTTGGCGAGGAACCCGGCGAGCGGTGGCATGCCGGTCAATACGATGACACTCACCGCGAAGAACACACTGAGCAGCGCGAAACTGGCGGGAATGCTCACGCCAACCGGTTGTTCCGGGGCTTCCTCGAAGTCAAACGCTTCCTGGGTGACAGACAGCAAGGCGGCCACTGTGTCATGACTGCGTTCGATCAATTCCGCCAGCAGCATGAACGCCGCCAGCGCCAGGGTGGACGTGATCAGGTAGTACACAGTGATTGCCAGCAGCGCGGGATCCCCCAGGCCGATCAGTGCCAGCAGTGTGCCCGAGGAGATGACGGCGGCATAGCCCGCGAGACGGCCATGCCGGTCCGAGGCCAGGATGCCGAACGCCCCGAACACCAGCGTCACCAGGCCTGCCCAGTACAACCACTGTCCCCCGAAGCCACCCAGGAAAGGATGCTCGCCGCCAAACGTCAGTGACCACACGCGCAGAATGGCATACACCCCCACCTTGGTCATCAGCACGAACATCGCGGCCACGGGGGGTGAGGCGGCCGCATACGTCGTCGGCAGCCAGAACCCGAGAGGCCATGCAGCCCCCTTCACCAGGAAGGCGATCCCGAGCACGCCGGCCCCGAGTTGCAACAGGCCTGCATCGACAGACTCCGGCTGCCTGGCCAACAGCGCGATATCGGCCATGTTCAAGCTGCCAGTGGCGGCGTAGATCAGGGTCACGCCCAGCAGAAACATCAGTGAAGCCACGAGATTGATCGCGATGAACTGCATGCCGGCGCGAATCCGCTGCAGATTGTAGCCATGCAGCAGCAGACCGTAGGACGCGGCCAGCATGACCTCGAAGAACACGAACAGATTGAACAGATCGTGGGTCAGGAACGCACCGTTGAGCCCCATCAGCAGGAATTGCAGCAGCGAATGGAAGTGCACCCCGATCCGACTCCAGCTCGACATCGAGTAGACCAGCACTCCACAGCCCAGCACCGCCGTCAGCACGAGCATCAGGGCGGCCAGTCGATCGACGAGCAGGACGATGCCGAACGGTGCCGCCCAGTTGCCCGCCAGATACACGCCGATCCCGTCCTGCCAGTGCTCACTGTCCACCAGCACCAGCAGGCTGACGGCGATCACCGCCTGCAGCGCAGTGGCCAGCAGATTCAGCGCCCACTTCAGGCTGTGCCGGTTCTCGTTGATCACGATCAGCAGCGCGCCGGCCAGCAACGGCAGGACCACCGGCAGAACGATCAGATGCGAGCTCAAGGACAGCGTCATTCCTTGTCTTCCCTGCCATCGACATGGTCCGTGCGAGTGACGCCACGAGAGCCCAGCATCAGCACGAGGTAAAGCGCAGTCGTGGCAAAGCCGATCACAATCGCGGTCAGCACCAGCGCCTGCGGCAGTGGGTCGGCAAAGTCGGCCGGATTGACCACGCCCTCACCCAGCGTGAGAGGTGGTTTGTTCACCCGGATGAAGCCGGACGCGAAGATGAACAGGTTGACGGCATAGGACATCAGCATCAGCCCCGTCAGCACCTGAAACGAGCGGGGCCGCAGGACCAGCCACACGCCTGAGCCGAACAGGACCCCGATGGCAATCGACAAGATCAGTTCCATTCCTGCTTCCCTCCTTCGACGCTGGCGTCATCCCGCCACGAACTCTCGAGCGTGCCTGCCGACACACGATGGCTGCGCACGGACTGGTGCGACAACGCGACGAGCATCAGGACCGTCATGCCGACCACCACCATGAATACCCCCAGATCAAACACAAAGGCGCTCGGGAAATGCAGCTCGCCGAACACGGGCAGAACGACATGGGCCGTATGGCTTGTCAGGAAGGGATACCCCAGAAGCAGCGCGCCGACGCCGGTGAGGACAGCAGTCCACAGCCCCCAGTACAGCCAGTGGTGCGCGTTCAGGCGAAAGCGCGATTCCACCCATACGGTGCCGGCCACCATGTACTGGGTGATCAGGCCAACGGCAAAACACAGGCCGGCGACGAAACCACCGCCCGGCAGATTGTGCCCGCGCAGGAAGAAGTAGGCGGCCGTCATGGCCGTGAACGGCAGCAGGAAGCGCAGGTAGACGGCGGGAATGCGCAAATACCCCTGCTCCCCGTGCTCGGCCGGCGTCTGCGTATTGGCGTGATCGAGGGCATGACTCTGTGCCATCGGAGGCACGAGACTGTCGGATGCCGGCCTGAAACGACGCAGCAGCGCATAGACCGTCAGCGCCACGATCGACAGGACAGTGATCTCACCCAGGGTGTCGAAGGCGCGAAAATCCACCAGCAGCACATTGACGACATTGGTGCCGCCGCCCTGCGTCAAGGCATTGAGCAGGAAGAAGTCACTGATGGTGCTCGCTGCCGGCCTGCTCAACATGCCATAGGTGACCGCGGCCACCAGAATGCCGGATGCGAGAGCGACCAGCACATCCCGGTAGCGGCGCAGGCGCGCGCGCAGCGGATTCTCGACATCCAGGCGTGTCAGCAGATCCTCGGGCAACTCCTCGCTTCGCAGTCTTGGCGGCAACCAGCGCAAACCCAGCAGGATCAGCACCGTGGTCACTGTCTCGACCAGCAGTTGGGTCAAGGCGAGATCGGGAGCCGAGAGCCACAGGAAGGTGAGACTCGAGGCAATCCCCGTGCCGCCCACCAGGATCAGCGCGGCCAGACGATGATACTTGGCCGTCCAGGCAGCGCCGATTGCGCAGGCACACCCCATCAACCACATCACGGTGAAGCTCAGCGTTTCCAGGGTCCAGTCGACCTGGCGGGACATGTCCGGCCAGCGCAGCAGGGCCAGCATCAGGACTACCATGACCAGCATCACTGCCAGGATCTGCGTCTGCAGCCTTTGCGTGCCGCTGCGGCGCGTCAGCCACCTGGAAAGCTGGAACAGCGCAAAGAGCGCGCGGTCAAAGACCCGCGCACCATCCAGGTGCTGCAGCCCGGGCACGTCACAGCGCTGCTTGAGACTGCCCCAGCGACACAGCGCCAGATAGAGGGAAATGCCGGCGATCATCGCCCCTGCACTCATCAGCAGGGAAAGATTGAAGCCATGCCACAGGGCCAGACTGTAGTAAGGCGGCGCCTCCCCCAGCACGGCAATGACCGCGTGTTGCAGCACAACGCCGACCGTGAGTGAGGGCACGACCCCCACGATCAGACACAGCAGCACCAGCAGTTCCACCGGGACCCGCATCCAGCGCGGCGGCTCATGGACAGCCTGCAGCGCGGCATCGGGCTCACCCAGGAAGACGCTGATGAAACGCAGGGAATAGACAACCCCCAGAGTGCCCATCAACAGCGCCGCATAGGACATCCACCAATCGTCGTAGCCCCCCACCGCCAGACTCTCGGCAAAGAACATCTCCTTGGACAGGAAACCGTTCAACAGCGGCACTCCCGCCATGGAAGCGCTGGCCACGATGGCCAGGGTTGCCGTCACCGGCAGGCGGTGGCGCAAGCCGCGCAGCACGCGCATGTCCCGGGTGCCGGTCTCGTGATCGATGATGCCTGCCGCCATGAACAGTGACGCCTTGAACACCGCGTGATTGAGCATGTGGAAGATGGCTGCCACCACCGCCAGGGGCGCCCCTATCCCCAGCAGCACCGTCACCAGCCCCAGGTGGCTGATGGTGGAATAGGCCAGCAGCCCCTTGAGATCGCTTTGAAAGATGGCGAAGAACGCACCAATGAGCATGGTGCAGACGCCGGCGCCGGATATCAGCCAGAACCATTCCGGGGTGCCGGACAGCACGGGCCAGAATCGGGTCAACAGGAACACGCCGGCCTTCACCAGCGTCGCCGAATGCAGAAACGCCGAGACGGGGGTGGGCGCGGCCATGGCATGGGGCAGCCAGAAGTGGAAAGGGAACTGGGCACTCTTCGTCAGGGCCCCCAGCGCCACCAGCACCAGCACGGGCACATAGAGCGCATGCTCGCGCACCCGATCACCGGCTGCCAGCACGACGTCCAGCTCATAACTGCCCACGATCTGGCCGAGCAGGACCATGCCCGCCAGCAGACACAAGCCTCCGGCCGCCGTGACCACGAACGCCATCTGTGCTCCACGGCGCGCGTCGATGCGATGCGACCAGTAGCCGATCAGCAGAAACGAGACAAGACTGGTCAGCTCCCAGAACACCGCCAGTTGAATCAGATTGCCCGACAGGATCACCCCGAGCATCGCCCCCATGAAGGCCAGCAGGAGGGAAAAGAAACGCGGGACTGGGTCGCTGGGGGACAGATAATACCGGGCGTAGAGGATCACCAGCAGGCCGATTCCCTGCACCAGCAGGGCGAACAGCCAGGACAGGCCATCCAGACGAAAGCTCAGCGTGAGGCCGTATTGCGGCAGCCACTGCCAGTGGTGCGAGAGCACTGCTGCCTGCCGTATCTCGCCGTACTGCAGGGCCGTGAGAAGCAGGCCGCTCAAGGTCACTGCGGCCGCCAGCCATGCCTCGACTCTGCGCGCATCCTTGCGGGCATCGGTCCGCAGGAACGTGGCAATCAGGCTGCCGGCAAACGGCAAGAGAACAATCAATTCAATCATGATGGCGGTCGACAACTACCTGTGTAACGTGCTGACGAAAAGGCTGACCCAGGGATCAGGAATCAGAGCTCATGCCAGCCTGCGACACTTTGCAGACTGCAATCCGAGAGTATCCAGATAGTTCAAAAATATCAAACAGTTGTATCGTGGCGAGCGGAGGCCGGAATCACGGGCGACCGGACTTGAGATGATACCGGCGCCACAGCAGCGCCAGCGCGAGTTCAATGATCAGGAGCAGCACGACCACCTGAAGAGCGAGTGTCGATGCATTGGTTTCCACGCTGACATTGGACGCCACATAGCCCACCGCGATGAACAGGCCGTTCCAGGAAAGGATGCCGAGCAGGGTCGCGATGGCAAATGCCTTGGCATCGGCGCGGAACATGCCGGCGATGATGGGCGAGATCAATCGGATGGACGGCACCAGCTGCATGCCGAAGGAGAGACCCCGCTGATGCTGGCGAAACAGCAGGATGCTTTTCTCGATGCGCGGGGCGGAGATGCCAGTCATGCGCCCCACCCACAACAGCATGCGATGCACGCGCTCTTCGCTCAGATGCAGGGTGAGCCAGTAGAGCGCCAGGCTGCCGAACAGGCTGCCGGCGACCGATCCGAACACAGCGGTGTAGAGCGACCAGACGCGCTCATTGGCGGCGATGCCGATGGCGACCAGCACCCCGTAGGACGGCACGACGGGCACGAAGCGCTCGAAAACGCCCAGCGCCAGCAGGCCGACCACGCCGTAGAGGGATATCCAGTCGATCAGGGAACTCAACGGGTCCATCGGTGCCTTACCTCGAAAAGCTCAAGCGAGAGCGGGTCTATCTACGAAAGCACTGGATCCTGACCACCGCGAAAGCGGATGTGTTGCGCGACAGCGAACGTTTTCAGCCGAAGGACTGCGTGGCTTGCGGCGCAACAACAAGCCACACCTCCAGAGCCGGTTACCTGGATTCGCCGGCCTCAGCCGCCTTCGCCTCCGCCTCCTTGTCGGCGTGGTACTGACGCTCGGACAGCCGTCGCAGCTGCTGCAAGGACGCCAGATGCGCATAGATCACCGGCAACAGGCCCATGCGGCGCAGATGCAGGTAGTCTTCGTCGGACAGCTCGTTCAGGCGGGTTTCATCGACGGTGTAGATGCCATCGATGTTGTAGCGCATGCCATCGGGCCGGTGCTGCAGCTGCACCTGCTGCGTGTTCAGCAGATTCTTCTCGGTCAGGCGCTTGCACAACTCCTGAGTGTTGCGGGATTGGTCCGCCACCTTCACCAGAGACTCGATCCGGCCCTCGAAATAGGCACTGCGCTTGCCGGGTGCCTCGAACAGCGGCTCGCCATTGGTCTCGCTCAACAGCGGACTGTCCTCTTCCACCAGCACCATGTACTGGTCTGACTTCTCGTCCACGCGAGTGATGGCGAACGGCGCATTGCCGAAACTGACCGGTGCCACACTGGCCTGCCACTGCGCGGTCTGGCAGTACAGGTTCACGCCATCACGCAGACCCATCATGGCCACCGGGATGAACTCCTCGGAGCGGTTGATCTTGACGAACACCAGGGGAAACTCGACGGCCAGCGTGAAGAAATCCTGGATGACAATGGGAACGAGATGACGTTTGCTGTAGCGGCGGTAATCGCTCGACTGTACAACCTTCAGCTTGCCGTGCTTGTCATTTTGCAGGGGGACTATGGAACTCATTCAAGATCGCCTTCTTTTAAGTTTTGAATGCCACGCATGGTAACCAACGTGGCGCGAATGCAACAGGTCGTGGATATCTTCGCTCATTCCCACTCGATCGTCGCGGGAGGCTTGCTGGATACGTCGTACGCCACGCGGGACACTTCCGGCACTTCGTTGATGATGCGATTGCTGACGGTTTCCAGCAGTTCATACGGCAGATGCGCCCAGCGCGCCGTCATGAAGTCGATGGTTTCCACCGCCCGCAGGCTGATCACCCAGGAATAGCGGCGGCCGTCGCCCACCACACCCACCGACTTGACCGGCAGGAACACGGCGAAGGCCTGGCTCGTCTTGTGATACCAGCCGGCGCGGTGCAGTTCCTCGATGAAGATGGCGTCGGCGCGGCGCAGCACGTCGCAGTATTCCTTCTTCACTTCGCCCAGGATGCGCACGCCCAGGCCGGGGCCCGGGAACGGATGACGGTAGACCATGTCGTAGGGCAGCCCGAGTTCCAGGCCGATGCGACGCACTTCATCCTTGAACAGCTCGCGCAGAGGTTCCACGAGTCCCAGTTTCATGTCTTCGGGCAGACCGCCCACGTTGTGATGCGACTTGATGACGTGAGCCTTGCCGGTCTTGGAGCCGGCGGATTCGATCACGTCCGGGTAGATGGTGCCCTGGGCCAGCCATTTCACATTCGGAATCTTCGCCGCCTCGTCGTCGAACACCTCGATGAAGGTGTTGCCGATGGCCTTGCGCTTCTTCTCCGGGTCGCTGACACCTGCGAGCGCACCGAGGAACCGGGCCTCGGCGTCGGCACGAATCACCTTCACGCCCATGTTCTTCGCGAACGTGGCCATCACCTGCTCGCCTTCGTTCAGACGCAGCAGCCCGTTGTCGACGAACACGCAGGTCAGTTGATCCCCGATGGCCTTGTGCAGCAGGGCGGCCACCACTGAGGAATCGACGCCGCCGGAAAGCCCCAGCAGCACGTGATCACTCCCCACCTGAGCACGCACGCGCGCGATGGCGTCCTCGATGATGCTGGCCGAGGTCCACAGCGCCTCGCAGCCACAGATCTGGCGCACGAAGCGTTCAAGAATGCGCATGCCCTGCAGGGTGTGGGTGACCTCCGGATGGAACTGCACGCCGTAGAGCGGCTTGCTGACGTGAGCCATGGCGGCGATCGGCGCACTGGCCGTGGCGGCGGAGATGTAAAACTGTGGCGGCAGAGTCACCACTTTGTCGCCGTGACTCATCCACACATCGAGTACCGCCGTGCCATCGGCAGCCACACGATCCTCGATGCCTTCGAACAGTGCGGAGGCTGCCGGCAGCGTGACTTCGGCATAGCCGAATTCGGATTTGTCCGAGGCTTCCACCTTGCCGCCCATCTGTTCGGCCATGGTCTGCATGCCGTAGCAGATGCCCAGCACCGGCAGCGCGCCGTCGAGCAGGAAGGCCGGCGCGCGGGGCGAATCGGCCAGGGTGGCAGTCTCGGGCCCGCCGGAGAGGATCACGCCGCGCGCGTCGAAGGCGCGGATGTCGTCGTCGCTGGCGTTGTCCCAGGCCCAGATCTCGCAGTAGACGCCGAGTTCGCGCACGCGGCGGGCGATCAGTTGCGTGTATTGGGATCCGAAGTCCAGAATCAGGATTTTCTGGCTGTGAATGTCTTGGCTGCTCATGCTCTGGGTTCTTGCTGCTGATTCGTGTGGATGCGCGAGCGGACGCCCGCGCGACGGACAGACTGCCGCATGAGCCTTCAGCTCATGCGGTAGTTCGGGGCTTCCTTGGTGATGCTGACGTCATGCACATGGCTTTCGTTCATGCCTGACGCGGTGATCTTGACGAACTGCGGCTTGGTGCGCATCTGCTGGATGTTCTCGCAGCCGGTGTAACCCATGCTGGAACGCACGCCGCCCATGAGCTGATGCACGATGGCCGACATCGGCCCCTTGTAGGGCACGCGGCCTTCGATGCCCTCGGGCACGAGCTTCTCGGCGCCTGAGCCGGCATCCTGGAAGTAGCGATCACTGGAGCCCTGGGACGCCGCCATGGCGCCCAGCGAGCCCATGCCGCGATAGGCCTTGTAGCTGCGCCCCTGGAACAGTTCGACTTCACCGGGAGCCTCTTCGGAACCCGCAAGAAGACTGCCGATCATGACCACATGGGCGCCGGCCGCGATCACCTTGGCAATGTCGCCGGAGAAGCGGATACCGCCGTCGGAGATGATGCAGACATTCGTGCCCTTGAGCGCTTCGGCGACATTGGAAACGGCCGTCATCTGCGGCACGCCGACGCCGGTCACGATGCGCGTGGTGCAGATGGAGCCGGGGCCGATGCCGACCTTCACGGCGTCGGCGCCGGCGTCAGCGAGATCCTTGGCCGCTTCAGCCGTGGCGATGTTGCCACCAATCACGGGAATGTGCGGGTAGAGCCCCTTGATGCGACGCACCTGATCGAGCACGCCCTGGCTGTGGCCATGGGCCGTGTCGACGATGATCACGTCCACGCCCGCTTCCACAATCGCCGCCACCCGCGCCGGCGTATCCGGCCCCGTGCCCACGGCAGCGGCGACGCGCAGCCTGCCGTACTGGTCCTTGCAGGCATTGGGATAGTCTTCAGACTTGCGGATGTCCTTGAGCGTGATCAGACCTTTCAGCTCGAAGGCATCATTGA
>CAYQBR010000030.1:0-11403 GCA_964415735.1 uncultured Klebsiella sp.
GAACTACTCGATCTCCTCGGCCTGCGCCACCAGCGCGCACTGCATCGGCAATGCCGTGGAGCTGATCCAGCTGAACAAGCAGGATGTCATCTTCGCGGGCGGCGGCGAGGCCGAGCACTGGTCGCTGACCAACATGTTCGACGCCATGGGCGCGCTGTCCACCAAGTACAACGAGACGCCGGACAAGGCCTCCCGCGCCTTCGATCAGGACCGTGACGGCTTCGTGATCGCCGGCGGTGGTGCGGTGCTGGTCATCGAGGCCCTGGACCACGCCCTCAAGCGCGGCGCGAAGATCTATGCCGAGATCACTGGCTACGGCGCCACCTCCGATGGTTACGACATGGTGGCCCCGTGCGGCGAAGGCGGCGTCCGCGCCATGAGAATGGCCTGCGGCACCGCCAGCGGCCCGATCGACTACATCAACACCCACGGCACCAGCACGCCGGCCGGAGATGTCTCCGAACTGCGCGCGATTCGTGAAGTGTTCGGAGACGAGCGACCGATCATCAACTCCACGAAATCGCTGAGCGGTCACCCCCTGGGCGCCGCAGGGGCACAGGAAGCCATCTACAGCCTGCTGATGATGGAGAACAACTTCGTCTGCGCCGCCGCCAACATCGAGAATCTCGATCCGGAAGCGCAGGGTCTGAACATTCCGTTGCAACGCCTGGACAATGTCCGCCTGGATCGCGTGCTGTCCAACAGCTTCGGCTTCGGCGGCACCAATGCCAGCCTGGTGTTCGAGCGCTATCAGCAGTAGTCACCCCAAGGCCCGTGCAAGATGAGCCCGATGCACGCGACAGTCAGCACTGCCCAGCCCCGCCGCCACGCGCTGCGGGCCTGGCACTGGTTGCTCTGGCTTGTCCTGTGGGGGCTTGCCGCCTCCACGCAGGCGCAGACCCTGCCGGGAAGCGGCCGCGGACTGCTGTCAGCCCCCACACAGTCCTTTCTCGCCGTCGACGACGCCTTCCGCTGGTACACCAGCCTGCCGCAAGCCGGCGTGATTGGCGTGCACTGGCAGATCGTGGACGGCCACTACCTCTACAAGGACAAGTTCGCCTTCCTGCTGCGCTCGAACGCCGGCGAGCAGGCACTGGCGGCAGAGTTCCCGCCGGCAAGTGCGCATGAGGACGAATTCTTCGGCGCTGTGGATGTCTATTTCACCGACATGAGCGTGCTGCTGCACTTGCCGCAAGGGCTGGCGGCGGGACCCGTCACCCTGATCCTGGTATACCAGGGCTGTGCCGAGGCGGGCCTGTGTTACACCCCGCAACGCCGCGAAATCACGCTGGAACTCTAGCCTGCCACGGGCCGACGGCCGACGCGTCGACAATTACTGATTTGCGTCGGAATTTCAGGTGAAACTCTGAAAACATTCTGAGAAAATGCCGCCATTGTTGCCTAACGCGATGCAGGATCAACCTGCACGATGCCCTGAAGATCAACTGGCCGAGACCTGACACCATGGCAAGCATTCTGGTTCTGCACGGACCCAACCTGAACATGCTGGGAAGCCGCGAACCCGCCGTCTACGGCTCCGAAACCCTGGCAGACATCAATGCACGACTGAGCTTCCAGTGCCTGGAAGCCGGACATCATCTGCAGCACCTGCAGAGCAATGCGGAATACGAACTCATCGACCGCCTGCATGATGCCCGCAACGAAGGCATCAATTTCATCATCTTCAACCCGGCAGCCTTCACCCATACCAGCGTGGCGCTGCGCGATGCCATCCTGGCCGCAGACATTCCATTCATCGAGGTACACATTTCCAATGTGCACAAGCGCGAGGCGTTCAGGCACCACTCGTACTTCTCGGACATCGCGGTAGGTACCATCACGGGGCTCGGCTCCCATGGCTATGATCTGGCCCTGCAGGCCGCGCTGCGCCATTTGAAGAAATCCTGATTCAACACCTGTCACTGAAGCAAACCTCAACAAGAGACGCCTTTATGGATATTAGAAAAGTCAAGAAACTGATCGAACTGCTGGAATCCTCGGACATCGCGGAAATCGAGATCAAGGAGGGCGAAGAGGCCGTTCGCATCAGCCGAGCCTCCAGGAATGCCCCGGCGATTCACACTTACGCCGCCCCTGTGGCAGCACCGGCTCCCGTGGCGGCAGCGCCCGTTGCCGCACCAGCGGCGGTGCCGGCAGAAGCCGAAAGCAAGAAAATGCGCGGCAATGTCATCAAGTCACCCATGGTCGGCACGTTCTATCGCTCCCCGTCACCGTCTTCCCCGGTCTTCGTGGAAGTGGGTCAACACGTCAAGGTGGGCGATGTCATCTGCATCGTCGAAGCCATGAAGATGATGAACCAGATCGAAGCGGACCACGCGGGCGTCGTGGAAGCCATTCTGGTGGGGGATGGCGAGCCAGTGGAATACGATCAACCACTGATCACCATCGTCTGATCGCGCCTAGAGCGCCTCATCCTTCACCTCAGCGAAAGGTCTGATTTCATGCTCGATAAAGTACTGATTGCCAATCGTGGCGAGATTGCACTGCGCGTGCTGCGTGCCTGCAAGGAACTGGGCATCAAGACAGTGGCCGTGCACTCCAGCGCCGACCGCGATCTGATGCACGTGCGCCTGGCGGACGAGTCCGTGTGCATAGGCCCGGCCGCCGCCACTGACAGTTACTTGAACGTCCCTGCCATTATCAGCGCGACCGAGGTCACCGACGCGGTTGCCATCCACCCGGGTTACGGTTTTCTCTCGGAGAATGCCGACTTCGCGGAACAAGTGGAGAAAAGCGGCTTCATCTTCATCGGCCCGCGTCCGGAAACCATTCGCCTGATGGGCGACAAGGTCTCCGCCATCAATGTGATGCGCGAAGCCGGTGTGCCGACCGTGCCAGGCTCTGACGGTCCGATCGACGACGACAAGGAACGCACGCTGGCAATCGCCCGCCGCATCGGCTACCCGGTCATCATCAAGGCAGCGGCCGGCGGTGGCGGACGCGGCATGCGCGTCGTGCACAGCGAAGCCGCGCTGCTCAAGGCCATCTATGTCACGCAATCGGAGGCCAAGGCCTTCTTCGGCAGTGGCGTGGTGTACCTCGAGAAGTTCCTCGAGAATCCGCGCCATGTCGAGATCCAGATTCTGGCCGACGGTCAGGGCAATGCCATCTATCTGGGCGATCGCGACTGCTCCATGCAGCGACGTCATCAGAAGGTGCTGGAAGAGGCGCCTGCGCCGGGCATCCCGGATCACATCCGGCAGAAAGTCGCCGAGACCTGCATCAAGGCCTGCGAGAAGATGAACTATCGCGGGGCAGGCACACTCGAATTCCTGTATCAGGATGAGCAGTTCTACTTCATCGAGATGAACACGCGTGTGCAGGTCGAACACCCGGTAACGGAAATGGTCACGGGCATCGACATCGTGAAGGAACAGCTGAAGATCGCCAGCGGCGAGAAGCTGTCCATCAAGCAATCCGATGTGAAACTCAAGGGCCACGCCTTCGAGTGCCGCATCAATGCCGAGGACCCTGTCACCTTCCTGCCCTGCCCAGGCAAGATCAATCTGTTCCATGCTCCGGGCGGCAATGGCATACGGGTCGATTCGCACATTTACAGCGGCTACACCGTGCCACCGTACTACGATTCGCTCATTGCCAAACTGATCACCTATGGTGAGGATCGGGCCGGTGCACTGGCACGCATGAGCAATGCCCTGGACGAACTGCTGATCGATGGCATTCGCACCAACACAGCCTTGCACAAGGAAATCATTCGCGATGCCGAGTTCCAGAAAGGGGGTGTCAACATCCACTATCTGGAGAGCAAGCTGGCCTCGCAGCACAAGTTGCCGGCGAAATAATGCCCTGGCAACAGCTGCGGGTCCGCGTCGAGGAAGCACTGGCCCCGGAAGTGGAGCAGGTGCTTTCCGACCTCGGTGCGGTATCAGTGACCTTGCAGGATGGCGAGGATCAGCCGGTGTTCCAACTTGATCCTGGCACTACGCCCATCTGGCACAACACCGAAGTCACCGCCCTGTTCGACGACGCTGCCGCCATGACGGCAATCGCCGACAGGCTGCGTGCACGTGCCGGGCTGCAGCCCCATCACACGATCGTGCTCGAAAAGGTCGAGGATCAGGACTGGGAACGGGTCTGCATGCAGGACTTCAAGCCGATGCGATTCGGCAGGCGCGTGTGGATTTGCCCAAGCTGGGAGACGCCTCCCGAACCGGATGCCGTCAATATCCTGCTGGACCCGGGCCTTGCCTTTGGCACCGGCACTCACCCGACCACCGCCCTCTGCCTGGAATGGCTCGACGAGTGCCCGCTGCAGGACAAACTGCTGATCGACTACGGCTGCGGTTCCGGCATTCTGGCCATTGCCGGTGTCCTGCTCGGAGCGCGGCAGGCCATCGCCATCGACAACGATCCCCAGGCGATTCTCGCGACCAAGAGCAATAGAGACCTGAACGCGATCGAGCCCTCTCGACTGAGTGTCCACCTTCCCGGAGTGGCGGATCATCCCCAGGCCGATGTGCTCGTCGCCAACATTCTGTCCGGCCCGCTCGAGGAACTGACACCGGTGATCGCCTCCCTGGTCAAACCGGGCGGTCGATTGATACTGTCAGGTGTTCTCTCGCAGCAGACAGAATCGCTGATGGCGAGCTACAGCCCGTGGTTCGACATGCTGCCGGCCGTCATTCGTGACGAATGGGTCCGCGTGGAAGGAGTTCGACGCTGAGCATTCTTGAACACATCACCTTGTAAGAATTTTCTCACGCGATTATATGGCTCTCTTCATCACACAATGCCCGCACTGCCATACCACGTTTCGCACCAGCGTCTCGCAGCTGCAGTCTGCGGATGGAATGGTGCGATGTGGCGCCTGCCTGCGAGTGTTTGTTGCCGACGATCATCTCTTGCCGTCTGCCGACCTGCAGACACTCGACAAGCCTCTCGGCGCGGCGAACGATGCGAACGACGACGATGACGAGCTCCCTCTGACGGAGCCGGAACCGAAGCCGCAGACGCAAGAGACGATCGAGGTGCCCGAGGTCCCCGAGCCCGTCTTCACCTTCGTCGAGGCGCCAGAGCCAGTCACGCCGAGCGACGCCGACACGCGCATTCCAGAGCTGAACCTCGTTGCAGTGGAGCCCGCCGACCAGGGCTTGCCCGTGCATGCAAGCACGCCGGAAGAGTCTCTGTTTGTTCAACCGGAGCTGGCCGCGGTCCGGAATGACTCATCGCAGGAACCTCCGGCTTTCAGCGCCCTGGACGATTTCATTTTGCCCGGCGACCCTGCACCAACTGCGCTGGAGACCGCCGCGGCGGTCAGCAGGCAACAGCTCGACAATATCGCAGCCGCGAGCGCGACGGTGGAATTTGACTGGGAAGGCAATGCCGGGCAGAAATCCCGCTCTGGCTGGTGGAGCTTTTTTGCAGTCGTGCTTTTGTCCACCCTTGGTCTTCAACTCATTTATTCGCAATGGGATGAACTGGGCCAAAATGATACATTGCGCCCCTGGCTCGAAAGACTCTGCGACGTCCTGCCCTGTTCCCTCGCACAACGCGTCGATCTGCAGTCCATCCGCACGGACAACCTGCTGGTACACAGCCATCCCGAGTTCTCCAACGCCTTGCGCGTGACACTCATCCTGCGCAACGACTCCGCGTTCGAGCAGGCTCTGCCGCTGCTCAATCTGCGCTTCACGGACGCAGACAACAGCGCCGTGGCGCAGCGTCAGTTCTCACCTTCCCACTATCTGCCCGCCGAGCTGCAGAACCTGCAGGGCCTGCCACCTGGCACCCCGATCCAGATCGCTCTCGACATCATTGATCCCGGCATCCGGGCGATCAACTACGAAGTCAGTTTCAGCGCAGGCGATCCCCTCTGAAGATGCCCCCAATGCAGCGGCCCGACGGAGTGTGAACGCCGTCACATAAATCGCACCCTATTTTTGCCTTCCCCAAGTATCGGGGGGTCGCTATGATAATTTTCGTCAACACAGGGTGCTGACAATTTTTCCTCACAAAAACTCGGATCAAGAGCCCGCTTTCAACGTGATCAGAATAGGCAAGCACTCACTTTCGCAGCGCACGCTGCTGGCTCCGATGGCCGGAGTCTCTGATCAGCCCTTCAGGGACCTTTGCGTGAGCATGGGGGCAGGCTTGGCGGTTGCCGAGATGCTCACCTGCGACGTTGAGCAATGGGGAAGCAGCAAGAACATCACACGACTCGCGCACTCTGCCAATGGCGGACTGCACGCCGTGCAGATTGCCGGTGCCGAACCGGGCATGATGGCCGAGGCCGCAAGGCATCACGTGGATCTCGGCGCCGAGATCATCGACATCAACATGGGTTGTCCTGCCAAGAAGGTCCTGAAGAAAGCCGCCGGCTCCGCCCTCTTGAGGGATACCGCGCTGGTCGCAGACATGCTGCATCAGGTTGTCGCCGCAGTGGAGGTTCCGGTCACTCTCAAGATACGTACGGGCTGGTGTCCACAATCACGCAATGGTGTGGAAGTGGCGCGCATCGCCCAGGATGCGGGCGTGAAGCTGCTCACAGTTCATGGCAGAACGCGGGAATGCCGATTCGTCGGCGCTGTCGAATATGACACGATTCGCGAAATCAAGTCTGCCGTGTCGATCCCGGTGATCGCCAACGGCGATATCCGCGATGCTCGCACGGCACATCAGGTCATGCAGTACACCGGCGCCGATGGTGTGATGATCGGGCGTGCCGCTCAAGGCCGCCCCTGGTTGTTTCGCCAGATCAACCACTTCCTGACCACTGGCGAGGAGCTGCCTGATCCAGGGCTTGCAGAAAGGCGTTCCATCCTGACATCTCACATGCAGCAGGTATACGCGCTCTATGGTGAGTTCAAGGGCGTCCTGTTTGCCCGCAAACATGTGGGCTGGGCCACGGAAGATCTGCCCGGCAGTGAGCATTTCCGAAAACAATTCAATCAAGTGAACACCCCTGCGCTGCAATTGCAGAGCGTCGAGCACTACTTCGACGCATTGATCAATCATAAGGAAGTCGCATCATGAATATCCTCGAAGACATTACCCATCGCAGAAGCTTCCAACATGCAGACATGGGAGCGATGAATGGAATGCAGTCCTCGTCGACATTGCGCAAGGAAGTTGAACGCTCCATGGATCAGTACTTCGCACATCTCGGCGAGGCACCCGTCACCAACCTGTACGATCTGGTTCTCAACGAGGTGGAAGGGCCTCTGCTCGAAGCCGTGCTGAAACACACAGGAAGCAACCAGAGCAAGGCCTCTATCATGCTCGGTTTGAACCGTGGTACCCTACGCAAGAAGCTGAAACAACACGGAATGTTGTAACCAGAGCCTGGTCAGCGGTTAATTTTGACGGGATAGAACGCACGGATTCTCGAGTCCCGTCCACTTGCGAAAGACCTTCCCTACTATGTCCATACCCAATTCTGCCGTGGTCCGGCGCGCCCTGATCAGCGTGTCGGACAAGACCGGCATCGTGTCATTTGCGAAATCCCTGCACGAACTCGGCGTCGAAATCCTGTCGACCGGAGGCACCTACAAGTTGCTGCGGGCGGAAAACATTCCAGCGATCGAGATCGCGGACTACACAGGCTTTCCCGAAATGATGGATGGCCGGGTCAAGACACTGCACCCCAAGGTGCATGGCGGAATTCTTGCGCGCCGCGATATCGACCAAGAGGTCCTGCGTCAGCACGAGATCCCCACGATTGATCTGGTGGTCGTGAATCTCTATCCATTCGAGGCAACCGTCGCGAAGCCGGACTGCTCGCTGGCGGACGCCATCGAGAACATCGACATCGGCGGCCCCACCATGCTGCGAGCAGCGGCGAAGAATCACGCGTGGGTGGGCGTCATCGTCAACCCGGCAGACTATGAGCGCGCTCTGAAGGAAATGCGCGAGAACGCAGGGGCGCTGAGTGCCGCCACACGTTTCGATCTCGCCGTGCGCACCTACGAGCACACCGCCGCATATGATGCCGCGATCGCCAACTATCTGGGCAGACTCGTTCCGGCAAGCGCTGCAGATGAACCCCTCCCGGCCACATTTCCCCGCACATTCTCCACGCAGTTCATCAAGCGTCAGGACATGCGCTACGGCGAGAACCCGCATCAGAAGGCCGCCTTCTACGTGGAAAGGAACCCGGGGGAAGCCAGCGTCAGCACTGCCGTTCAACTGCAGGGCAAGGAATTGTCCTACAACAATATCGCGGACACCGATGCAGCGCTCGAATGCGTGAAATCCTTCAGCACGCCTGCCTGCGTGATCGTCAAGCACGCGAACCCTTGCGGTGTGGCGGTGGCAGAGTCCATCACGCGCGCTTACGAACTCGCGTTCCAGACCGACCCGACGTCCGCGTTCGGCGGCATCATCGCCTTCAACCGCGAACTGGATGCCGCGACAGCGCAGGCCATCATTTCGCGCCAGTTCACAGAAGTCATCATTGCACCATCGATTGCTGCAGATGCCCTGCCCGTGCTGGCCACGAAGCAGAACGTGCGCGTGCTCAGCTGCGGTCAGTGGAATGCCCAGCCGCTGGCAGCCCTCGACTACAAGCGCGTCAATGGCGGTCTGCTGGTGCAGGACAGAGACATTCACCAGCTCAGTGCCGCCGATCTGCAACTGGTCAGCAAGCGCAAACCGAGCGAGCAGGAGCTCTCCGACCTGCTGTTCGCATGGAAAGTCGCAACCTTCGTGAAATCGAATGCGATTGTCTATTGCCGCAACAATCAGACCATCGGCATTGGCGCCGGGCAGATGAGCCGCGTTTACAGCGCGCGCATCGCAGGCATCAAGGCCGCAGATGAGGGGCTCGAAGTCGCCGGCTCAGTCATGGCATCGGACGCTTTCTTCCCCTTCCGCGATGGCATTGATGCCGCAGCGAAGGCAGGCATTCGTGCCGTGATTCAGCCGGGTGGCTCCATGCGCGACGAGGAAGTCATCGCCGCCGCGGACGAAGCCGACATGGCCATGGTATTCACCGGGGTGCGTCACTTCCGCCATTGAGGGCGGCATCAAGCGACGCATGCCCCCCAGCGTGTGCAGGTAGCAGCATGAATGTATTGATCATTGGCAATGGCGGGCGGGAACATGCTCTGGCATGGCGCGTGCGACAGTCTCCCCAGGCAGGCAAGGTGTTTGTCGCCCCGGGCAACGCCGGCACCGCCACGGAAGCGGGTGTCGAGAATGTGGCGATCGACACGCTGGACTTCCCGGCCCTGCTCGCATTCGCCAGGGCTCAGGAGATCGGGTTGACCATCGTCGGCCCGGAAGCGCCTCTGGTGGCGGGGGTCGTCGACTACTTCAAGCAGCACGGCCAGCGCTGCTTCGGCCCGAGCCGCAATGCCGCGCAGCTCGAAGGCTCGAAGGCCTTCACCAAGGACTTCCTGCATCGCCACGGCATTCCCACCGCGAAGTATCGCAACTTCACCGACATCGATGCGGCAATTGCCTATGTGCACGAGCAAGGCGTGCCCATCGTCATCAAGGCCGACGGACTGGCTGCCGGCAAGGGCGTGATCATTCCGCAGACCCTCGAGGAAGCGGAAACCACGATTCGCGACATGCTGGGCGGCAACAAGTTCGGTGACGCCGGCCACCGCGTGGTGATCGAGCAGTTCCTGCGCGGCGAGGAAGCCAGCTTCATCGTGATGGTCGACGGCGAGCATGTGCTGCCCTTTGCCACTTCACAGGATCACAAGGCCCGTGACGACGGCGACAAGGGGCCGAACACGGGTGGCATGGGCGCCTACTCGCCGGCCCCGGTGGTGACCCCGCAGATTCATGACAAGGTCATGCGGGAGATCATTTTCCCCACCGTCAACGGCATGCGTGCCGACGGCAATCCCTACACCGGGTTTCTCTATGCCGGGCTCATGATTTCCGAGAGCGGCGAGGTCAACGTCATCGAATTCAACTGCCGCTTTGGCGACCCGGAAGCGCAGCCAGTGATGATGCGCCTGCAGTCCGACCTGATCGCCTTGTGCAATGCCGCGCTGGATGGCACGCTCGACCAGCAGTCGGCCGAATGGGACCCGCGGCCTGCCGTGGGCGTGGTGCTCGCCAGCGGCGGCTATCCGGATGCCTATGCCAAGGGTGACGTGATCTCAGGGCTAGACGCGACCGGCCTGCCCGATCGCAAGATATTCCACGCCGGCACCGCACTGCGCGGCACCGATGTCGTCAGCAATGGCGGTCGCGTGCTCTGCGCCACGGCCCTCGGCAAGTCAGTGACCGACGCCCAGCGCGCGGCCTACGAACTCGCCGACACAGTGCACTGGAACAAGATGTTTTTCCGGCGCGACATCGCCTATCGCGCCATAGCGAGGGAACATGACTGACTCCGCACAGCGTTCAACTCTGGACATCGATCAGCTGATACAACAGTTCGATCAGGCCTTGCGTACCCTGGTGCCCGGCGCCAGCGCCGCGCAACGCCCGTCGCCCGCGCAGAAGCTCGACGAGCCAGAGCTGACGGAGTCCGAACGTCGCGATGTCGCAGGTCTGATGCGGATCAATCACACCGGTGAAGTGTGCGCTCAGGCACTTTATCAAGGCCAGGCGCTCACGGCACGACTGCCTGACATTCGTCAGTCCATGGAGCATGCCGCGCGGGAAGAGGTCGATCATCTGGTCTGGTGCGAACAGCGTCTGCAGGAACTCGACAGTCGACCAAGCCTGCTGAACCCGGCGTGGTATGCCCTGTCATTCGGCATCGGTGCCGCCGCCGGTCTCGCAGGCGACAAGTGGAGTCTCGGCTTCGTGGCCGAGACCGAACAGCAGGTGGGGGTGCATCTGCAGGAACATCTGGAACAATTGCCCCGAAATGATCTGCGCAGTCGCGCCGTGCTCGAACAGATGGTGGTGGATGAGCGCATTCACGGCGAAACCGCCAGAGACGCCGGCGGCGCGCCACTGCCGCCGCCCGTCAAGATTGCCATGGGGCTGATGGCCAGGGTGATGAAAGGCCTGGCCTACCGCGTTTGAGGCTTACTCCGGCACGATCTCGAAATCGTGTGTCACCTGCACGCCGCCACGGCCCAGCATGATGGTGGCAGAGCAGTATTTTTCCGCAGACATGGCCACTGCCTTTTCCACCTGCTTTTCACTGAGATCCTTGCCGCTGACGCGGAAATGCAGATGGATTTTCTCGAACACGGCCGGAATGGCATCGGCGCGCTCCGCTGTCAGCTCCGTAACGCAGGAGCTCACGTTCTGCCGCGCCTTCTTGAGGATGGTGACCACGTCGTAGGACGAACAGCCGCCCACACCCACCAGCAGCAATTCCATCGGACGGAAGCCGACATTGCGGCCTCCACTGGTTTCCGGCCCATCCATCAGCACAGCATGTCCGCTGCCTGATTCGCCCAGAAACATCACATCATCCACCCAGCGCACTGTTGCTTTCATCGT
>CAYQBR010000031.1:0-11300 GCA_964415735.1 uncultured Klebsiella sp.
AAGAGCTCCTCGTAAGGGTCGGGTGCCGCATGGCGACATGCGGTGCCCGATTTCTATACCCCTCCATGTGGCCAGGGCCGACGATCCGGAACGATTCCCACAGGAAAATACCCCCGTGCAGGCAGCCGAAGTCGGCAAGAAAGAGTGTGACAAAATGTGACGCTGGAATAATCCGTTTGCTTTTGCCGAGCCCTCAGGCGTACATTCCGGGCCATAAGGTGTGATGGTTGTATATCGTTGTACCGGATTTGCCCCTCGCATGTAGTCATCCAGTGATAGTCATTGCCTTCC
The DNA here is from genome assembly GCA_964415735.1 of uncultured Klebsiella sp. Lineage (GTDB taxonomy): Bacteria > Pseudomonadota > Gammaproteobacteria > Pseudomonadales > Pseudohongiellaceae > UBA5078. The sequence continues at coordinate 292 of CAYQBR010000031.1, forward strand.
TTATCTCTAGCTAAGTTGTTGGAATTCCAATAAAAACGTCTGTCTGGTGCGCGGCTGCGCGCTGGCCGGCAACTCGTCAAGCAAAGGAGATGAACATGCAGATGAAACAACGGTGGTGCATCCGGCACACCGGTAAAGCGGCACTTGGCGCTGCCGTGCTGGCAGTAATGGGAATGAGCGGTCAGGCTCAGGCGCAGTCCGGCCTGTCCATTGATTCCGGAGCCATCACCTACGCGGATCACGTCGCGCAAATCATTACGGACAACTGCGTTGTCTGCCATCGCGAAGGCGCCATCGGCCCGATGCAGCTCACCAATTACGAGCAGGTTCGCCCGTGGGCTCCCCTGATTGGCATGCGTGTCGCCAACAAGGAAATGCCCCCGTACTCCTACGACGATCACATCGGCATCCAGGAGCTGCAGGGCGACTGGCGTCTGTCGGATGAAGAGATCAACACCATCACTCAGTGGGTCGCCCAGGGCGCTCCGGAAGGGGATTGGGGAGATCGTTCGCACCCGGTGGCCAACCTGCCGGCCAGCGATGAGTGGACCTTTGCGGCCCAGTTCGGCCAGCCCACCCTGATTCTGGACTCTGAGCCCATCGATGTGCCGGCTCTCGGCAATGACATGTGGCACCGTCCCTTTGTGGAAACAGGCCTCACCACCGATCGTTGCATCAAGGCGATCCAGGTGAAGCCGGCCGGCAATGCCAAGGCCGTGGTGCACCACGCCAACTCCAACGTCGAGATCATGAATGCTGACGGCGAATACGAAGACGTCGGCATGCTGACTGAGTACGCCATGGGCAAGTGGGGCGAGATCGCTCCGGAAGGCGTGTGCCGCACACTGCCCGCCAATGCCCGCATTCGCTGGGACATTCACCTGTTCCCCGGCGGTGTCGGTGCGACAGCTCCCGGCACAGTGATCGAAGACAACGTCGTGCAGATCGGTATCTGGCTGCACCCGGAAGGCTACGAGAATCAAGTCCGCTACAAGCAGGACCTGGCTCTGTATCGTCTGAACCAGGGCGAGCTGATCGTTCCTCCGAACGGCACAGCGATGACCCAGGGCTTCCACTCGTTCGACCACCCGGTGCGCATCGACAGCTTCCAGCCGCACGGCCATCTGCGCATGCGCGCCGCCTCGCTGGAGATCTACTACCCGGCGACCGGTCGCACCGAGCAGATCAGCCAGATCTCCAACTGGAGCGCCACGTGGCACCACAGCCACCTGTACGAAGCCGATGTTGCGCCGCTCATTCCGACCGGCGCCGTGATGGTCATCAAGCAGTGGTACGACAACACTGCCAACAACCCGAACAATCCTGATCCGGACTTCTGGGTGGTGGCAGGCAGCCGTACCGCTGACGAGATGACCCACGCCTGGCTTGCCATCACGCATCTGGACGAAGCGGGTTACCAGGAAATCGTGGCTCAGCGTGAAGCGGCCAAGCAGCGCTCCGTCGCAGGCCAGTAAGCAACAGCAGTCTCCTCGTAAGGGTCGGGCTCCGTGTGGCAACATGCGGCGCCCGATTTCTATTCCAGAATCCCGTCTTTATCATGGTCTTTTCCGGAGATCTCCCGTCACCATAGTCAGGCTGTGGTATTTTATCGAACGACCGTTCCATGAAAATGTGTGACAAGTTGTGACGGAGCGTTTCAGGGATTGCATTTCCTGCCCGCGCCTGATTACATCGCTGAGCATAAGGTGTAATGGTTGTATATCGTTGTACCGGAATGGTCGAGTGGCCTGTTGTCTTCCCGTGATAGTCATGCAGTAGTGCCTTATAAAGCCCTAAGCTATTGATATCCAAATAATAAAGGCCTTGTTGCGAAGTGGCGGCAAGAGCCAACAACCGGAGATAAACATGCTTAACTTCACTCGACGCGGGCAACTGCGTCATCTGATCCATTCCTGCCTTGTCGCTTCCGTCGTGCTCCCGCTTTCCGCTCAGGCTCAGACTGATCCTGAAGTCGAGGAGGTGGTGGTGACAGGTTCCTACATCAGGAACAGTGCCTTCGCCCAGAACTCCCCCGTCGACACCGTCTCCCAGGAAGACCTGCTGGAGTCCGGTGCCCCGAGCATGGGGGCCTATATCCGTGATCTCAGCTACACCCAGAACACCAACCTGGTGAACGTGGTGCTGGGGACGTCCGACGGCGCCCAGACGGGCAACAGCAGTTTCAACCTGCGTGGCCTCGGGGAGAATTCCACTCTCACGCTGATAGACGGTGCTCGTACCCTGAGCCCGCTGATGTCGGCCAGTCTGCCTGAGATCGCCATAAGCCGCATGGAAATGGTGCTGGACGGAGGCTCCGCTCTCTACGGCTCCGATGCGGTGGCTGGGGTGGTGAACATCATCCCGATCAAGGAATTTGAGGGCCTGCGTGCCCGTACCTACTACCAGCGCACCGAAGACGGCGCCATGGAGCACTTCACGGGCTCGCTGCTGTGGGGCAAGAGTTTCAACAACGGCATCGAGTACGTTGGCGCCTTCGAGGCGCAAAAGCAGACGCCCCTGATGATGTACGAGCGCCCGCGCGAGTGGAAGAATTCGAACAATTCCTCCAACTCCGGCCCCATCGGTTCCTTCAGGCGTCTGGTCAATTCCAAGCCAGGCGTGCAATTGTTGCAGCCCCATGGTGGCACCAGCACCGGTCCGGTGCTGCTGGACCCGGATTGTGGGAAATTCAACGCGGGTTTCGACGCGCATGGCGAGAGTCAGTACTCGAACCCGTCGGGCACCATCTACAACGGCAACTGTACCTATGAGTACAGTATCCAGCACGCGTATTCCCGTCATGAGATCAACTGGAATCTCTACAACACGCTGTCCTACGACGCCGCCGACTGGCTGCGCCTCAATGTGACGCTGAACAATCATTACCGCTACAACCAGAACCGCACCACGGGCACCTCGCCCAACGGCGGCAATGACCGGGCCGTGATGAAGATCCCGGCCAATCATCCTGCCAACCCGTGGGGAGTGGACCTGACCCCCTGGAGCTGGCGCGTGTTCGGCAACACTGGCGCGAACCTGCCGTCCAGCTATTACACCGATTCTTCCAAGAAGGTCAGTTCCGATTATGCCCTCAACCGCCTGAAGTTCAGCGCCGAGTATGACCTGGCCGGCACCTGGACGGGCTATACCTACTACTCGATCCAGGAGGACAAGAACACTTCCGACGAGCACGTGGTGACGTCCAGCCGTCTGCAGCTGGCCATGTCCGGACTGGGTGGTCCGAACGGCAATCAGTGGTTCAACCCCTTCGGTTCGCAGTCGCCGTACTCTTCACGCTACGTGCCGGGCAAGACGGACAACCCCCAGGAGCTGGTGGACTGGCTGATGTCCTACAACCCCAACCGCCTGGGCGGACGCAACTTCCTGGATGTGTTCGAGACCCTGGCGACCGGCGAAGTGATCGACCTTCCTGCAGGCGCCGTGTCCGTGGCGTTCGGTTATCAGTGGCGCGACACCCGCATCGAAGATTACGCCGACCCTTACGACAAACTGGGCGAGGACTACGCCAACAGCCAGGTCCTGGGTGAACGTCTGAAGGACGCCGTCTACGTGTCGGAAACGCGTTCCGTGTTCGCGGAAGTCGAGGTGCCGATTCTGGATACGCTGGCCGCGCAGCTTGCCGTGCGTCACGAGCAGTTCAAGGACTTCGGTCTGGAAGCCACGACGCCGAAAGTCTCCTTGCGCTGGGAGGCACTGCCCAGTCTGGCAGTGCGTGCCTCGTGGGGCGAGAGCTTCCTGGCGCCCACGCCGTTCCAGGCGCGTCCCTTCGTGGCGGATGACCGTTGTGCCGACATGTTCAGTGGGCTGGATGAGTTCACCAATACTCCGTTGATCGGTGGCATCTGGTGTCAGTCCGGCAACCCGAACCTGCAGCCGGAAACCTCCACCATCACAAGTCTCGGTTTCACCTGGGAACCCACCGGGAATTTCCTGGAAGGGCTGAACCTGTCCGTGGACTATCAGGAAATCGAGTACGTCGACCGTATCCGCACCCTGAGCCAGCAGGACACCGTGGGCTTCCAGTTCCAGCAGTTCCTGAGTGAAACCGGCATTGCCCGCTCGTCCTACTCCGCCGTGCCGGGTTCCGCGACCCGTGCCGCCGCGGATGCCTGGCTGGCCGCGAAGGCCGCCATTCCGGGCTACTCGATCCAGCGCTACCCCAACGGCTCCGTCTCCAAGCTGTTCGTGCAGTCCGCCAACATCAGCTCGGTCTGGATCGATCTGCTGGACATGAAGGCGCAGTACCAGTTCGACACGGACAATCTGGGCAGTTTCACCACGACGCTGCAGACCACCCTGTATAACACCTACGACTACATGGATCTGAACGGGATTCGTGTTGAAGCGGTGGGCAAGCAGAACGGTCGTACCGGTATCGTGCCGCCGTTGCCCGAGGTCAAGGCGAATGCGCGTCTGAACTGGTTCCGTGGCAATCAGAGTGCGTCGATTTCCGCCAACTACTGGAGCACCATCAAGTTTGACGACCAGGTGGTGGACTTCTACCCGGAAGATGGCGACAACACCAAGAACCCGCCGCGCAACATCCGTGGCGAGTACATCTTCGACGCACGCTATGCGCACGTCTTCGATCAGTACTTCGACAGCGAGATCACGCTGAGCGTGGGGATCAACAATCTGTTCGACAAGCGTCCCCAGCGCCTGGCGATCATCGGCGGGGCGGAAACTCGTCTCTCCACACCGTGGGGTCGTCAGTTCTGGGTGTCTCTGGACTGGACACCGGGGGCCTGACGTCCTGACATCGTGCTGCGGCCGAGGCGTTTGCTCTGCCGCAGCACGGCTTTTCGCAACAAGGGCCTCAGCGAGGGGGCACGAAGCACCCGTCAAGAAAACGCAGTAAAGGCGATTTGGTAGTCTCTCGACGTACCGGAAATGCGCTCTGCATGCAGTCTCCAGTGTGAATCATGTTGTGCCTTTGAAAGTGCACCACCGCTGATAACAAAAAGAAACGGACCTTCCTCCGCGTGGCGGAATGGTTCGATCACTGGAGATGAACATGCACCCAACCACAAGGCGCGCGCAGCTGCGCCAGCTGATCCACACCTGTCTCATTGCTTCATTCGCCACCCCGGTTCTGTTGCAGGCGCAAGCCGCTCAGGATCCGGAAGTGGAAGAAGTCGTCGTGACAGGTTCCTACATCCGCAACAGCGCATTCGCACAGAACTCCCCCGTGGCCACCATCAACCAGGACGAGCTCTATCAGTCCGGTGCGCCCAGCATGGCCAATTACATTCGGGATCTGAGTTTCACCCAGAACACCAACAACGTGCAGAACGTGCTGGCCTCCGCCTCGGGTAACCAGAGCGGCGTCGGCACCACCTTCAATCTGCGCGGCCTCGGAGAAAACAGCACCCTCAGCATGATGGACGGAGTGCGCAGCATCGATACTTCCGTCACGGCGATGATTCCCGACATCGCGGTGGCCCGCATCGAGATCGTGCTGGACGGCGGCTCCGCGCTGTACGGTTCCGATGCGGTGGCCGGCGTGGTCAACATGATTCCGATCAAGGAGTTCGACGGTTTTCGCGCGCGCGCCTATTACCAGACGCCGGAAGAGGGCGGCCAGGAGGAAGGCAATATCTCCTTCCTGTGGGGCAAGAGTTTCGACAATGGCATCAACTACGTCGGCGCCTTCGACGCCCGCAAGCGCACGCGGCTCGGCATGTATGAGCGGCCGCGCGAATGGGAGATGGCGGATGGGTCTTCCGGATCCGGCAATCCTGGCACCTATCGTCGCGTGACCGGGGCAACGCCCCGTCTGGGAGAACTGCACGGCGGGCGCACCGTGGGCGGCAATCTGCCCGATCCGAGCTGTGGCACCTTCAATCAGGGGCTGGAGGATCGCACCAAGCGCGGGGCACTGCCCAGTGGCGTCATCACTGGCACGGGAAACAATCGCACCTGCTGGTACAACTACACGCACACCTACCCGTATTCCCGCGGCATGACGGAGTACAACCTCTATCAGAACGTCACCTGGGACATGAACGACTCCGTGCAGTTCGAGCTTACCGGCAACTGGAACTATCTGCTGGACGATGGCACCAAGGGCGTCGTCACGGCGCTGAACCCGAACAATCGCAACGTGCTGTTCATTCCGGCCAGTCACCCGGCCAACACCTTCGGCTTCGACGTGGTGCCCTATCTGTGGCGCCCGTCCTCCGGCCTTGGCGTCACGCCGCGCTGGATCAGCGAATTCGGTGAGACCGATGGCGGCAGCGACACCAGCTCCAATCGCATCAAGCTCGGCACGCGTTTCGACCTGAGCGACACCTGGACTGGCTACGCCTACTACTCCCGCCAGGAGCGCAAGGTGCGCTCACGCTCCATGAGCGGCAACCTGCACCTGCCCAAGTTCCAGTTGGCGCTGATGGGCAAGGGAGGGCCGACAGGGGATCAGTGGTTCAATCCCTTCGCCAGCTCCGATCCGCGCTCGCCCTATTACGTCAAGGGCGTCACCGACAACACGCTGGAGATGATGGACTGGCTGTACGAGCCCATTCAGCTGACCTCCAGCCGCGGGTATCTGGATATCGCCGAAATCACGGTGACGGGGGAGGTGTTCGACCTGCCGGCAGGCGCGGTGTCCATCGCCACGGGGTATCAGTGGCGCGATACCACCGACCAGGATTTTGCCAATCCACTGTCGGCCAATCGCATCAACTACTACGTGGACATCACGACCCCGGTACGCAAGGACGCCACCTACTACAGCGAAGTGCGCGCCGTGTTCCTCGAGGCTGAAGTGCCGATCCTGGAGCCGCTGACCCTGCAGGCAGCCGTGCGTCACGAGGAGTTCAAGGACTTCGGACTCAAGGCCACCACCCCCAAGGTGGCGCTGCGCTGGGAAGTGATGGACGGGCTCGCGCTGCGCACCAGCTGGGGCGAGAGCTTCCTCGCGCCGACACCGGTGCAGGCCAGACCGTTCATTCCGAATGAGTTGTGTGGCGAAGCATTCTCGGGGAATGACCCGTTCTTCAACGCCTCGCTGATCGGGTCGTCCACCTGCCAGGCCGGCAACCCGAATCTGGCGCCGGAGACCTCGACCATTCGCAATATCGGCTTCACCTACGAGGGCATCGAGAATCTCAGCATCAGCATGGACTACCAGAGCGTGAATTACATCGACCGGATCCGTACCCTGGACGATACCGACACGGTCTACGACCAGTTCCGCGAGTTCCTGGCTGCCGTGGGCAAGACAGAGACCACCTACAACCCGGCGAATCCCGCCGACAACGCTGCTGCCGTGACCTATCTGCGCTCCATCGCCGGGCCAGGCAATCCGGTGCTGCGCGACCCCGCCGACATGTCGGTGGATACCATCTTCCGGCAGGCCCAGAACATCGCGTCGGTGTTCATCGACCTGCTGGATGCCAAGGCCCGCTACACCTATGACGCGGGCAGACTGGGCACCTTCACCACCACGCTGGAGGGGTCCTATTACCTGAGCTACGAGTACGAGGACAACATCGGCATCACCATCGACGCCCTGGGCAAGCAGAACGCGCAGACCGGCATCGTGCCACCGCTGCCCAAGGTCAAGGGCAGCCTGCGTGTCGGCTGGTTCAACGGCAATCACAGCGCGGGCGTGTCGGCCAATTACCGGCACAGTGTCCTGTTCGATGATCGCCCGGTGGACCGCTACGGACAGGGCTTCATCGCGATGACCGACCGCACGATCGAGGCAGAGACCATCACCAATGTGCAGTACGCCTATGTCTTCGATCAGTACTTTGACAGCGAGATCACTCTGAGTGCCGGGGTGAGCAACCTGTTTGACATCCGGCCGCAACGCTTCGCCATCATCGGCGGATTCGAGTCCCGACTGTCCGTGCCCTGGGGCCGGCAGGTATGGGTGTCGCTGGACTGGGCGCCTGGCGCCTGATTCGCTTCGATCATGAGTGAAGTTTGGGTCCTCGGCTGCAAGGCCGAGGGCCCTTTTTTTTCTAGCGTTTCGACGCTTGCCCGCAACGCTTTGTCGCAGCCGCAATTTTCGACGAGCGGCCGTTCGTCCTGCTCACCCTTCCTTTGATCGTAATTTAACCACCGTTTGTCGACCAAGTGGTATTTAACGCCGAATTTATTCTGGAACACGGAGTTATTGGTTGGTTTGAAAGCACTTGTTAATCATGGGTACACTCGATTCGCTGGCAAAAAGTCACACATTGTTGCAAAGGCGAGCGCTCACGGCTCTCGCGTGTTCGATGTGGACCGGGCGGTATTGGCAGCCATTCGGGCTGAGGCACTCGATCAGTCCGAACTACAACAACAATCAGGCTGATAATCGGAGAGAACCATGCAGCAGATGAACAAGCGCGCGCGACTGCGCTACCTGATCCATTCCGCCCTGGCGGCGTCCCTGTCCCTTCCCGTGCTGGCCCAGGCTCAGGCTCAGACGCCCGCAGCCGACGCTCCCGAAGTCGAAGAAGTGGTGGTCACCGGTTCCTATATCCGGAATTCGGCGTTTGCGCAGAATTCCCCGGTGGATACCGTCAGCCAGGCGGATCTGTACGACTCAGGCGCGCCCAGCGTGTCCAACTACATTCGCGAACTGACCTATACCCAGAACACTGACGTGGTGGCCAACGTGCTGGCGGGTCAGGACGGTGCTCAAGACGCCGTAGGGGCGTCGTTCAATCTGCGCGGCCTCGGTGAGAACTCCACGCTGACTCTGGTGGATGGCACGCGCACGCTCTCGCCCGCCGTCTCCAGCACCCTGCCCGAGATTGCGATCGAACGCCTGGAGATGGTGCTTGACGGCGGCTCCGCCCTGTACGGTTCCGACGCGGTGGCGGGCGTGGTCAACATCCTGCCCGTGAAGGAATTCGAAGGGCTGCGCGTGCGCACCTATTACCAGACCACGGACGAGCGCGGCATGGAGGAGACCACGGCTTCGTTCATGTACGGCAAGACCTTTGACAATGGCCTCTCCTGGGTGACGGCCTTCGAGAACAAGAAGAAGACTCCGCTCATGCAGTACGAGCGACCGCGTGAGTGGGAGATGGCCTATGGCTCCTCGACTTCCGGCAACCCCGGCACCTTCCGTCGCGTGACCACTCCCGCCCCGCCCGGCGTGCGCCTGTATCAGCGCCATGGCGGCGTGGTGTCCACGGCGGCGAGCAACCGACTGCTGATTGACCCGTCCTGCGGCACCTTCAATGACGGCTACCCGGGCCATGGCCAGGGCAAGTACAGCACGCCGTCGGGCGTGCCCCAGCGCAATGCGGCAGGCGCACTGACCGGCAACTGCCTGTTCGATTACACCAAGCAGTTCCAGTACTCCACCGAAGAGGAGAACTACAACGCTTACAACTCCCTGAGCTGGGAGGCAACGGACTGGCTGCGGCTGAATGCAACGCTGAACAATTCCTACCGCATCTCCAATGGTCGCACCACCTCCACCACCGCGATCTCGGGCAACAACCAGAACGTGCTCTACGTGCGCGCGAATCACCCGGCCAACCCCTATGGCTTCGATGTGGTGCCCTGGAACTGGCGTCCGATCACCGAGTCCTACACCCACCGCCCGAGTCACATCGAGGATTCCGGCGGCTCACGTGCCTTTGAGACGCACACCCAGCTCAACCGTCTGAAACTGAGCGCCGAGTTCGATCTGACCGAGACCTGGACGGGCTATACCTACTACGCCAAGCAGGACAGTCGCTCCATGAGCGACTCCTATTCGGTGCATCTGGGCAAGCTGCAGCTGGGTCTGGCCGGTCTGGGCGGCCCCAATGGCAATGAATACTGGAACCCCTTCGGCTCCGCAGATCCGCGCTCGCCCTTCTACCGCGAAGGGGTCACCAGCAACTCCAAGGAAATCACCGAGTGGCTGTTCGAGCGGGACAAGAACCGCCTGACGCAGACCGAGGAACTGGACATCTGGGAAACCGTGCTGACGGGCGAGCTGTTCGACGTGCCCGCCGGCGCCGTGGCCATGGCGGCGGGTTATCAGTGGCGCGATTTCGTGGACGATCGCTACGCCAACCCTGTGGACGCCATGGGCTGGGACTACAACACCGTGGTGGGGGCCCCGCTGCCGACGGATGAGCATTATTTCTCGGAAGTGCGTGCCGCTTTCATGGAAATCGAAGTGCCCATTCTCGAAACCCTGGCGGTGCAGGCTGCCGTGCGTCACGAGCAATTCAAGGACTTCGGCCTCGAAGCCACCACGCCCAAGATCGCTGTGCGCTGGGAGGCCATGGAGGGGCTGGCTGTGCGCGGCTCCTGGGGCGAGAGCTTCCTGGCACCTACCGCCGTGCAGGCTCGACCTTATGTGAAGGACGAGAACTGCGGCGAGGTGTTCAGCGGCCGTGACCCGTTCACCAACAACCTCTTGATCGGGGCGACGACCTGCTCTGCCGGTAACCCCAATCTCTCGCCGGAAACGTCCGAGATCAAGAATGTCGGCGTGACCTGGCAGGCCAGTGGTGCCATGGAAGGCTTCGAGATATCCCTGGATTATCAGGAGATCGAGTACACCGACCGCATCCGCTCATTGACCACCCAGGACACCGTGACCTTCCAGTTCCAGCAGTTCCTGGGTCAGACCGGCATCGCCAACTACGACTACACGCCGGGCTCCGCCACGCGCAATGCGGCCAATGCCTGGCTGACTGACTATGCCGGGCGCCCGGGCGCTGCCGTGGATCGTCGTCAGGACCAGTCCGTCGACGCTGTCTACACGCAGTCGCAGAACATCAGTTCGGTGTGGATCGACCTGTTCGACGTGACCGCGTCCTACGACTTCGACACGCAGGACTGGGGTTCCTTCAGGACCACGGCGCAGACCACTTACTACAAGGCCTATGACTATCAGGACTTGTTTGGTGGGCGGCAGGAAGCGGTGGGCTCGCAGAATGCCAACACCGGCATCGTGCCGCCCATGCCGAAGTTCCGCAGCAATGTGCGACTGAACTGGTTCATGGATCAGCACAGTGCGTCGATCTCCGCCAACTACTGGCACA
>CAYQBR010000032.1:0-11097 GCA_964415735.1 uncultured Klebsiella sp.
CTTGTCGTCAAGATCGCACCGGATCTTTCCGATGACGAGATCCGGCTGATTGCGGGTGCCCTGCGTGACAACGAGATTGAAGGTGTGATCGCCACCAACACCACGCTGGATCGCAGTCAGGTGCAGAGCAGCGTCCACAAGGATCAGGCCGGGGGTCTCAGTGGTGCGCCGCTGGTCGACAAGTCCACCCATGTGATTCGTGTGCTGCATGAGGCGCTGGGCGGAACCATTCCAATCATCGGTGTCGGTGGGATTCTCAGTGGGGATGATGCGGCTGCGAAGATTGCAGCAGGCGCGAGTCTGGTGCAGCTCTACACGGGATTCATCTACCGCGGACCGGCATTGATCGCGGAGGCTCTCGAAGCCATCGAGGGCATGGCATGACCTCGAGAGTGCTGCTCTTCACGACTTCGGGATGTCATCTGTGCGAGCAGGCTGAAGGCATGCTGTCAGGCATGCTGGTCCACGCCAATCGACTGCGCGCCGACTCCGGACTTGTCCCGCTTGAGATTCACGCGGTGGAAATTACCGAGGAGCCTGCGCTTGTCGAGCATTATGGATCAAGAATTCCAGTGCTCATGCTGGAAGAGAGTGCCCGAGAGCTGGCCTGGCCCTTCGATCAGGCGCGCCTGTTCAGTTTCCTGAGTGGCATGACACCCTGAGCGCGCACGTCTGCATTCAGGGCAGTGCGAACAGTCGCTTTGCGTTCAGCGTTGTCTGACGCGCCACCAGATCCGGCGCCATCTTCATCGCCTCAGCAGCCACGCGCAGCACTTCTGGCAGCATCGCCGGTTCATTGCGGCGACTTTTCGGTCGTGGCCGCAGCGTGCGCGGCAGCAGATAGGGCGCATCGGTTTCCAGCAGCAGCCGATCCAGCGGGATGTCGTGCAGGAATTCCAGCATGTGCGCCCCGCGTCGCTCGTCGCAGATCCAGCCGGTGATGCCGATGTGCATGTCCAGATCCAGATAATCGTACAGCTCGTGCCGCTCACCCGTGAAACAGTGCACCACGCCTCCCGCGGTCAGGGCGTCGCGCTGATTCTTCAGGATCGGCAGAAATCGCGCGTGAGCATCGCGCTGATGCAGAAACACAGGCTTGCCGAGACGAGCAGCGAGTTCAAGGTGCTGCTCGAACACGCGCTCCTGAATCGCGCGTGGCGAGAAATCGCGATTGAAATCCAGCCCTGTCTCGCCCACTGCCTTGACAGAGGCATGCGCGGCGAGCCTCGCAATTTCGGCGAGTGCATCCGTATCGCAATGTTGCGCCTCGTGAGGATGCACGCCGGAGGTGGCAGAAAGCAGGGCAGGGAATTGCATGGCCAGGTCGAGCGCTTTCGCCGTGGAGGCAGGGCTGGTGCCAGTGACCAGCAAGTGCACGATGCCAGCGGCACGAGCACGTTCCAGCACCGCCGAAAAATCGGCGTCGAAGGATTCGTGTCCGAGATTCGCGCCGATATCGATCAACGGCGCATTGGCCTGATCACGCATTGCCGACGACAGCACCCAGTTGCGAGGCCCAGCGAATGCTTTCCCGGTAACTGCTCTCCAGTTCCCTGGCGCCGATGTTCAATTTCGCCAGCGCTTCCCATTCGATGCCCTGCCAGTTCGCCTGTTCATAGGCCACGACGGTCTTGAGCACTTGTCCTATGGCGCCGCTGCCGTTCATCAGGCCATCGACCACCACCTGTGAGAGCGGCATTGAGGCGATGATTTCCTTGAGCTCGACATCGAAGAAGGCGTCCAGATTCGAGAGCAGCCCGGTGGTGAAATACGGATCGCTGCTGGCGGAGTTGGTGAAACACTCTGCCAGCAACTGGCACATCTTCGCGCGGGTCATGGCCAGCACGGAAAGTGCATTGGGTTTGTCGGCCATGTTGCTCAGCGAAAGCAGCGTGGCCCAGCTCTTCACCTGGCGCAAGCCGAGCATGGAGACGGCGTGCTGCAGGGAAGTGATCTCGCGTCGCCCGGAAAATGCGGCGGAATTCACGAGCTTGATCAGCTTCACACTGAGCACCGGGTCCTTGGCGATGATGCCCGCGATATTGGACAGCTCGACATCCGGATTCTGCAATTGCGCCAGCAGATTCAGCACCACCAGTTTGCTGGCCGGCACCTTGCGACCCTTGACCTGCTCCGGCTTGCTCAGGAAGTAACCCTGGAAGAGCTTGAACCCCAGGCCCTTGCAGAAGTGAAACATCTCATGGGTTTCCACTTTCTCGGCCAGCAGCGTCACATTGAAGGGCTTGAGAAGTTCGACATGGCGCTTAATCTCCGCCTCATCGAAGGCGAGCACATCGATTTTCACGATGTCCGCGATGTGCAGAGCGGTGTCCCATTTGTTGTCGTAAACGAAGTCGTCGAGCGCGATGGTATAGCCTGCTTCCTTGAGGGCCTTGAGATTGCGATTGAGTTCCTCGTCCACTTCCAGCGTTTCCAGCACCTCGATCACGAAGCGCTTCTTGTCGAAGGGAGGCGGGTTGAGAATCAGATTGCGTGTGAAGTTGATGTAGGCGGGGTGGTTCTGCACCACTTCGCTGATATCCATTTCATTGAAGGCATTGAGAAACACCTGCGATGTGGCCGAATCGCCATCGAAGATGTTGGCCTGATTGGTGTTGTCCGAGCGGAACAGCAACTCGTAGGCCGCCACCTTGATGCTTTCGTCGAAGATGGGTTGGCGTGCCAGAAGAATGTGCTGATCGGTCATCACGTCTCTCAATTGCGTCCAAGGTTGTCGGCATTGTAGCCGAACCTCCCTCTTTTGACAGGGCCTTGAACGAAAATGCAATCAGTTGTGTGGTAGACCGCGCGCAGGGGCTTCGCCATAATACCGCGCCATGCGTGACGCAGGGCCATTCCCGGGCCTGCCACGAAACTTTCGCGAAGGTAATTGAAGTGAGTGATTCCAAGGCCAAGAAGGAGCTCAACTGGGCAGAGCTGGGGTTTCAATACCGCCAGACAGACTTCCGGTTCAGTGCAACATTCAGTGATGGTGCCTGGTCTGCAGGCGAACTGCTGGAGTCTCCTCTGATTGCCGTGCATGAAGGTGCGCCCGCCCTGCATTATGCCCAGCAGTGCTTCGAAGGCATGAAGGCGCAGACCGCGCCGGATGGCCGCGTGCTGTTGTTCCGTCCAGAACTCAACAGTGAGCGCATGAATCAGACCGCCGAGCGGCTGCTGATGCCGCAAGTGCCGCTCGAGCTGTTCCTGCGTGGCGTGGAACAGGCTGTACGCGCCAATTATGCGTGGATTCCGCCGTATGGTTCCGGTGCTTCGCTGTATATCCGGCCCATGTTGATCGGCGTCGGCGAGAACCTGGGGCTGCGTCCGGCAAAGACCTTCGAGTTCCGTGTGTTCGTGTCACCGGTCGGCCCTTACTACAAGAGTGCCGGGCTGGCCGTGATCTCGCTGGCCGTGTCCGACTTCGATCGTGCAGCGCCGGCTGGAACGGGCGCCTTCAAGGCGGGCGCGAACTATGCCGGCGGCCTGCTGGCCACCCGTCATGCCCAGGCGCTTGGCGCAAACGAGGCGCTCTATCTCGATTCGAAGACGCGCACCTATATAGATGAAGCAGGTTCCGCGAACATCGTCGTGGCCATGAAAGGCAATCGTCTTGTCTCGCCGAAGTCCAACGCGATTCTGCCCAGCGTCACTCGCCGCTCGGTGATGACGCTGGCCGAAGAGCAGATGAAGATGCAGGTGGAGAACCGCCCCATCGATCTGCGCGCCGAGTTGCCCGAGTTCGAGGAAGTGGCGGCCTGCGGCACGGCGGCAGTGCTCTCGCCGGTCGGGAAAATCTGGGTGGACGGGGAGTGGCATGCGTTCTACGGCAACGGCGAGAAGGTCGGCCCTGTCATGCAGAAGCTCTACGATCTGCTGGTCGGCATTCAGCGCGGCGAACTCGCCGACGTCCACGGCTGGACGCGCGAAGTGCGTATCGACTAGTCACCGCAACGGCGGATTTCAGGCTGTGGCTCGCTTGAAATCCGCCCGGCTTGCCGTCGCAAACCGGCAAACTAAGGCTTGACCCTCACGCAGCCACCCCTTATATATGACGCCTTCTTTCAAACCCGGCAGCTCGAATATTGTGCAGCGCGGGCTCCTTCCACCCCCCGCGCAGTAATCAGGAACCGTTACAAGCAATGAGCAAATCGTTGGTGATAGTGGAATCGCCTGCCAAGGCCAAGACCATCAACAAGTATCTTGGCAAGGAATTCGTCGTCAAATCGAGCGTGGGGCATATCCGGGATCTCCCGTCCGGCGGCAACAGTCAGGCAGTCGACACCAAGGAGCGCGCCAAGGCCGCTGCCGCGACGCGCAAGCTCAGTGCCGACGACAAGGTACTGCACAAGCAGGCCAAGGCGCGCGAGCAACTGGTGGCGCGCATGGGCGTTGACCCGGAGCGCAACTGGGCCGCGAAGTACGAAATTCTTCCTGGCAAGGAAAAAGTGGTCGCCGATCTGCGCAAGCTGGCCAAGGATGCGGATGTCATCTATCTCGCAACGGACTTGGACCGAGAAGGGGAAGCCATCGCCTGGCACCTGAAGGAGTCCATTGGCGGCGACGCCTCGCGCTACAAGCGCGTGGTGTTCAACGAAATCACCAAGAAAGCCATCAACGAAGCGTTCTCGCACCCCGGCGAACTCGACATGAAATACGTGCAGGCCCAGCAGGCCCGCCGCTTCCTTGATCGCGTGGTGGGCTTCATGGTCTCGCCACTGCTGTGGGCGAAGGTCGCACGCGGTCTGTCTGCGGGTCGCGTCCAGTCCGTGGCCGTGCGACTCATCGTGGAGCGCGAGCGCGAGATCCGGGCCTTTGTGCCCGAAGAGTACTGGGAAGTCTTTGCCGATGTGCACACGGCGAAGCGCGAGGCCTTGCGCTTCGCGGTGATCAGGCAGCGCGACGAGACCTTCCGTCCCGTCAGCAAGGCGCAGACCGACGCTGCGTTGCAGCTGCTGCAGAAAGCGTCTTACGTCGTGTCGCGGCGCGAGGACAAGCCCACGTCTTCCAAGCCCAAGGCTCCCCTGATCACGTCGACGCTGCAGCAGGCCGCCAGCACGCGGCTCGGTTTCGGCGTGAAGAAGACCATGACGCTGGCTCAGCGTCTGTACGAGGCCGGCTACATCACCTACATGCGTACCGATTCGACGCACTTGAGCGACGATGCGCTGAGCATGTGCCGTGACTACATCGCGAAAAAGTTCGGCGCACGTTACCTGCCCGAGCAGCCGGTGCGCTACAGCGCGCGGGAAGGGGCGCAGGAAGCCCACGAGGCCATTCGACCCACCGATGTGAACACCTCCAGCAACGAGCTGCAGAACATGGAGCGTGACGCCGAGCGTCTCTACGCCTTGATCTGGCAGCATTTCGTTGCCTCCCAGATGCCGCCGGCCCAGTATCTGAGCAGCCTCGTGGCGGTGACCGCCGGCGAGTTCGAGCTGCGCACCAAGGGCCGCATCATGCAGTTCGACGGTTATCAGCGTGTCCTTGCCACCAAGGAAGAGGACGTTGTGCTGCCGGCCGTGCAGGTAGGCGATACCCTGAGCCTGCAGGCGCTTGACCCGCAGCAGTTCTTCACCAAGCCCGCGGCGCGTTACACCGAGGCCAGTCTGGTCAAGGAGCTGGAGAAGCGCGGCATCGGCCGTCCTTCCACCTATGCCGCCATCATCTCCACCATCCAGGAGCGCGGCTACGTCAAGGTGGAGAGCCGACGCTTCTACGCCCAGAAGATGGGGGACATCGTCGCCGAACGCCTGCTGGAGAGCTTCACGGAGCTGATGGACTACGACTTCACCGCCAAGATGGAAGACGATCTGGACAAGGTCGCCACCGGCGCCCTGGACTGGAAGCAGGTGCTCAACACCTTCTACAAGGATTTCAGGCAGCAGCTGGAAGTCGCCTCGTCCGACGACGCAGACGGCATGCGCAGCAACAAGCCGACGGACACCGACATTCCTTGTCCCAAGTGCAACCGGCCCATGCAGATTCGCACGGCCTCCACCGGCGTGTTCCTGGGCTGCTCTGGCTATGCACTGCCGCCCAAGGAGCGCTGCAAGTCCACCATCAATCTGACGCCGGGCGAAGAAGCGATCAGCACCGACGATGCCGAGGAAGCCGAAGCGGCCGAGAACGAGCTGCTGCGCCATCGCAAGCGCTGCCCCAAGTGCAATGCCGCCATGGACAGCTATCTGATCGACGAGCGCCGCAAGCTGCACATCTGTGGCAACAACCCGGATTGTTCCGGTTTCGTGGTGGAAGACGGCGGCTTCAAGATTCGCGGCTACGAAGGACCGGTGATCGACTGTGACAAGTGCGGCTCGCAGATGCAGCTCAAGTCAGGGCGCTTTGGCAAGTATTTCGGCTGCACCAACGACACCTGCAAGAACACTCGCAAGCTCTTGCGCAGCGGGCAGGCCGCTCCGCCCAAGGTGGCGCCGGTGGTGATGCCGGAATTGCGCTGCGAGAAGGTGGACGACCACTACGTGCTGCGCGATGGCGCGGCAGGCCTGTTCCTGGCTGCCAGCAAATTCCCCAAGAACCGGGAAACCCGTGCGCCGCTGGTGGCAGAATTGCTGCCGCATCGCGATGAGCTGGATGAGAAGTACCACTATCTGCTGTCAGCGCCTGTAAAGGACCCGCAGGGCAACATGGCGGTCATTCGCTACAGCCGCAAGACGGCGGAGCAGTACGTGCAGTCGGAGATTGCCGGCAAGCCCTCGGGTTGGAAGGCCTTCTATCGGCAGGGGCGCTGGGTCGAGGAGTAGGGCGCAGGCAGCGCGTGAGTGCGCTGCCCGGCCATGCCTTCAGGCATTGAGCGAGCGGCGGATGACGCCCACGCTGATGCCTTCGATCATGAATTGCCGCTCCCGCAAATCCACTTCAATTGGCGGAAAATCCTCATTCTCTGCAATGAGTTGCAGAGAGAACTTGCTGTTGCCTCTCAGCAGTCTTTTCACCGTCACTTCGTCGTCGATGCGCGCCACCACGATATCGCCGTCGCGCGCCTGCTCCGTCTTGTGCACGGCCAGCAGGTCCCCATCGTGAATGCCGATGTTGATCATGCTGTCCCCCTTCACCGTGAGCAGGAAGTCAGCCCGAGGCGAGAAGAAATCCGGCGGGATCGTGCAGTAGTCCTCGATGCTTTCCACCGCGAGGATGGGGCTGCCGGCGGCCACTCGGCCGACGATGGGCAGGCCGTGCTGTTCCTGCGTGGTCAGGCGGATGCCGCGGGAGGTGCCGGGCAGCATCTCGATGGCCTGCTTGCGTTCGAGGGCGCGCAGATGTTCTTCCGCCGCGTTGGGCGACTTGAAGCCCATCTTGCGGGCGATTTCCGAACGAGTGGGCGGGTAGCCCGTTTCCTGCTGATAGTCCCGGATGAACGCCAGAATTTCTGCCTGGCGCGGCGTGAGCTTGATCATGGCAGTGGCACCTGTGGTGGGCGAATGTGCTGTAAGTATATACAGGGTTGCCGGGATGACAAGTGCTTTGCCGCCCCGGAGCCAATTTGTGATAATCGCGCGGCCCGATTTCGACACCCGGATTGTTCACTCATTGCCCATTTCCCCTGGTTCTGCGCCGGCCTCGGAGGCCCTTGCCCGTCATGACGAAACCGCCTGTCCTTGTTGATCCCGGAGTGTTGATGCTCGATCTGGCCGGGCTGGAACTCACGCCGCAGGAGTGTGAGCTGCTGCGCGACCCGCAGGTCGGTGGCGTGATCCTGTTCGCGCGCAATGTGGCGAGCGCGGCACAGGTGCGGGCGTTGAACGAGGCCATCCGGGCCTGCAACCCGGCGCTGTTGATCGCCGTGGATCAGGAAGGCGGACGCGTGCAGCGGCTGCGCGAGGGCTATACCCGGCTGCCCCCGATGCGGGTGTTTGCCGAGCAGTGGGAGCGTGACTCCGCGCTGGCCGTAGGCCGTGCACTCGAATGCGGCTGGCTGATGGCGTCCGAGATGCTCAGCGCCGGCTTCGACTTCAGCTTCGCCCCTGTGCTTGATCTGGATGCCGGCGTCAGCGCCGTGATCGGGGATCGCGCCTTTGGCGGTGCCCCGGAGCAAGTGGCCGCACTGGCCGGTGCCTTCATGCGCGGCATGCACGAGGCCGGCATGGCCACCACGGGCAAGCATTTCCCCGGCCATGGCAGCGTCAGCGCCGATTCCCATACCGACATTCCGGTGGACTCACGTCCCCTGGCGCTCATTCGGGAGCAGGACCTGCGTCCGTTTGCCGCCTGCGTGCCGTTCATGGACGCTGTCATGCCCGCCCACGTCATCTACGAGCAGGCCGACTCGCGCTGCGCCGGCTTCTCGCCGTTCTGGCTGCAGACGGTGCTGCGTGGCGAGCTGGATTTCACGGGCGTCATCTTCAGCGATGACCTCGCCATGGCCGGGGCTGCCACGGCGGGCGGCATTGAGGCGCGGGTCGACGCCGCGCTGGATGCCGGCTGCGACATGGTGCTGGTGTGCAATGATCGTGACATGGCCCTGGCGGCCCTGGCGCATCTGCGCACGCGGCAGCAGCCTGCCAGTGCGAGGCTTGCCCGCATGCGCCGCCGCGAGGACCTGGGGCGAGAGGCCCTGCTGGCGTCGGCGCGCTGGCAGCAGGCTCGCGCCATGATCGATGCGCTGAGGGGGCAGGGATGATCGAGGAAATCAACCGGGTCATGGCCGAGGCGGATTGCCTGGCCGACGAGGCGCGCCTGCAGGGCATACTGGACACCATGGCCGCGCAACTGCGCGAGCGGGTGGCGCACAGCCGGCCCGTGCTGCTGTGCGTGCTCAACGGCGGCCTGATCCTGACGGGGGCGCTGCTGCCACGGCTGCAGTTCCCTCTGCAGGTGGACTACCTGCATGCCACGCGCTATCGCGAGCGGCTGAGCGGGGCGGACCTGCAGTGGAAGGCCACGCCGACTCTGTCGCTGCAGGGGCGGGTGGTGGTGCTGGTCGATGACATCCTCGACGAAGGCGACACGCTGGTGGGCATCCGCGAGTATTGCCTGGCGCAAGGGGCGGCGCAGGTGCTGACCGTGGTGCTGGTGGACAAGAATCACGAACGCCGGCACCCGGCACTGCCGCGCGCCGACATCACCGGCATGGATGCCCCGGATCGCTATCTCTTCGGCTATGGCATGGATTACAAGGGCTGGCTGCGCAATGCGCCCGGCATCTACGCCGTGGCGCAGTCCTGAGTCGAGGCCGCCCAGACAAGGAACTCTGAACCACTGCCCCGGAAGACCACGCGGTCCAGGCGTTTCGCCAGCTGGTGGCGATACATCGGATCGTAGTAGTCCTGCAGCAGACGCGTGATCCAGCGTCGATGTTCCTCTGTTTCGCCCGTGCGCTCCTGCACCGCCAGCGCTGCCTCCATCAAGCCCCGCAGCTCCACATGTCGCTCGCCACCCAGACGGCGGGTGATGCGATCAAGGCTGCCCAGCAGGTACTGGGCGAAGCTGGCAAAGGCGTGCTCCGGGGCGGCGCGCTCGAAGTCGGCGAGATTGCCGCGGATGTAATCGTTGAGGATGGTATCGGCGCGCACGTCGAGCGGCTCCTCGATGAGCGCGATGGGGGCCTGCTTCATCGCGCTGTAGAGCACGAAGGGCACGGACAGCGAGCCGATGGCATGGCTTTCATCCTCCAGCACCAGGCGGCCGCTGCCCTGGCGCTGTTCCAGTCGCAGCAGGTCGATGGCCAGGGCATTCTCGAAGTCGATCTGGCTGGGTTGGCCGCCGAGCAGGGCGCCGAAGGCCGAGCCGCGGTGTCGCGCATGGCCTTCCAGATCGACGCCGTCGGGCAGGCGACGCAGCAGATGGGTCTTGGCACAGCCCGTGGCGCCAGCGATCACCAGCAGCGGGCGGGCATGACTGGCCTGCTCGATGGTTTCCACCAGGAACTGGCGCATGGCCTTGTAGCCGCCGGGCACGCGCGGGCAGGGGGTGCCGGCCTCGGCCAGCCACTGCTGCACGATGGCCGAGCGCAGTCCGCCGCGAAAACAGTACAGCCAGGCGCCGGGATGGGACTGCAACCAGGCCTGCCAGCGTTCGATGCGGGCCTGCTTGATCTCTCCCTGCACCAGCCGGTGACCCAGTGCGATGGCGGCATCCTGACCTTCCTGCTTGTAGCAGGTGCCGATTCTTTGACGCTCGATGTCCTCGAGCAAGGGCAGGTTGTCGGCGCAGGGAAACGCGCCGCGGGCATATTCCACGGGGGCTCTGACGTCCATTAATGGAGTATTATTGAGCAGCAACGTGCGCAATAGATTCTGGTCTGCTTCTTGCAAAGTTACGTTCCCCGAACCGACAACGTGTTCAAGCTCCTGAAAGAGCGGCCGATATTGCATGAATGGCACTCCAGGAACAAGGACGCAGTCCCGTTGCTCAGAGACCCGGCAGCCCGACAGGCCGGACATGGATAGATTGTGACTAACGACACCGCAACACACAGCACCACTCGCCTGCACCTCCAGGAACAGCGTCCTCGGTGGTGGTGGCCGCTGCTGATTCACGCCCGCCACCTGCTGCTGGCGGGCTTGCCCGTGGCATTGATCATCGCCCTGATCGGCTTCCTGCGGGAACCACAGTTCGAATCCAGAGCCCTCGTGGAAGTGCAGGCGCCGATATTCGCCGGCGCCGCGCAGGATGCTCGCCTGGCGGCCAGCCTGCCGATGCTGATGGAGACGCAGAAGGCCATCGCCGGGTCCGCCGCCGTGGCCGGTGACCGTGCGCCGGACCTGCGGGTGGAAGTGGTGCCCGAGACCTTCCTGCTGGCCCTGCATTATCGTGCCGGGGATGCCGAGGCCGCTCGCTCTGGCGCGAGTGCCGTCGCCCAGGCTTATGTCGACTTCACCGCCAGTTCCCAGGTGGAGGAGATGCGCCGTGCGGCCAGCCTGCTCATCGCCCGGCTCGACAGCCTGACGCGCCTGCCCGAACCCAGCCAGCCGGATGTCGGCGATGTGGAGCCGCCGCTGGTCGCGCTGAACGCCGATCCGCTGCAGGATCTGATTCCTCCGGTGCTCGCCGTGCCGCCCGCGGGTCAGCGTGTGCTGGCGCCGGTGCTGGAGTCTGCGCTGGTCACCGAGCTGGTGCGCAGCTACGAGGCCACGC
>CAYQBR010000033.1:0-10923 GCA_964415735.1 uncultured Klebsiella sp.
CTTAAAATCCCTCGGCCGCAAGGCCGTACCGGTTCGATTCCGGTTCCGGGCACCAGTTCCGTTTGTCCTGTCTTTCGATACCTTCGTCCCATCCCCGTCGTTTTCGTGGGCTGATGGGCGCTTCGTGCATACGAATCCTGATTCGTGTACTAGATTCGAAGTATGTTCTTCCATGGAGGAAGCCGCATGCCTCGTTCCCTCTTGTGCCAGACACTGGCCTTCAACGCATTGATTGGTATCTGTCCAGTCGTCGCACTTGCCCAGTCCTACACCTTTCCGGTTCCTGTGGAATTTGCACGCCGTGTCGATGTGTCCAGCGCCGCATTTCCCTGGGTGTTCATGGGGGCGGGCACACAGTTGGTGGCTCGCAGTGCACAAACTGCAGGTTGTGCAGGCACTTACCCCAATGGCGCGCCTGCACGGGTCAACTGCAGCAACCCCACCGACATCATCGGCCCGCAATATGTCTGCAGCCCTGTTCAACGCACTACGCATGTCGGCGAGATTGCAGTGGGTTTTGTCCGTGTTGCGACCACTCCCGCAGGCCTGTCGGATGGCCACAACCCGGACGCCTGCGTGGAGCCCTACGTGGGCAGCACCGAGGCCAGAACCCGCTTCGATCGCTTCAGCCTGGCAGGGGCGCGCTGGGCCTGTCCTTCAGGTGTCCTGCCGTTTGATGTTGATGGCGATGGGTCCACGTTTGGCGCGGAAGAGTTTCCTTACCGCTTCAATCCGGAAGCCTGTGGTGTGCAGTATTGTCCTGAAGGCAGTGCGCTGGCCTATCTTCCTGGCGACCCTCAGGCCAGTCACTACCTGAGCGTGCCGGGTTATGTGTGTTCGGGGTTCAACGAACAGAAGCAGCCTTGTGACTGCGAGGACAAATCTCCGCAGGCCGGCGACCCTGTCGTGATTGCTACCGGCAACAGTGTGCAGCTGGAGGTGGATTTCAGCAGCACCAAGCCGGCTGGGCTGGCAGTGCGCCGTCATTACAGCACGCGGGGCAGAACGCGATACCCAGGCGCCATCAGCAGCGGCTGGTTTCATGAGTACGAAGTGAGAATTCTGGGGTCGGCGCCACGGCTTGATTACGTGAACAGCAAGGTGCGCAACATTCCTGTGCTGGTCATGCGGGAGAGCGGGGAAGTCAGGCTCTTCACGTCACCCGGTGTGAGTGTCCTGCAAGACGGGCAACGGCAGGTGCAGTGGATTGCGGAGAAAGACAATCAAACGGAACGACTGGTGCAATTGCTGGATGCGCAAGCACATCACGCTGGCTGGCTCTATTTCACAAGACGTGATGCCATTGAACGTTATGACACGCAAGGCAGGCTTCTGCAGATCACCACGCTGCAGGGACACTCCACCACGCTGGATTACGCGCTTGGTGCAGACGAGGGGGGAGACGCCGATGCCGCGACGCTGGACCGTGTGATTGATCATACGGGGGCAAGCATCCTTTTTCGGCATGACAGTCAGGGCCGACTGGCAGGATTCACCGATCCCGACGGGCATGTCTACCACTACGAGTACGACGCGGCCGGCAACCTTGGCAAGGTTACCTATCCCGATTCAACACCGGATTCCGCGCTGGACAATCCTGTGCGTCTCTATCATTACGAAGACGCTCGATATTCCGATTTCATGACGGGCATCACGGATGAAACAGGGGTGCGTCATGTCACCTGGACGTTCGACGGGAGCAGGCGTGTCGTCAGCACCGAGTTGGCTGGGGGTGTAGGCCGATTTGACTGGGTGCACGGGCCTGCAGTCGTCACCATGACAGAGCCGCTCGGGCTGCGGACACAGTTCACATTTGCCAATCATTTTGGGGTGAAGAGTCTGCAGACTCGGAGCAGACTGGCCACCTCCAGGATCCCCATGGCCAGTCAACTGATCGGCTACGACGAGGCCGGCAACGTCAGCAGAAAGTCTGACTGGAACGGCCAGTTGACACTGCGAGTTCGTGATGGCTTGGGGCGGGAGGTGTCTCGCACCGAGGCAGCGGGCACCCCTGAGGAGCGCACCATCACCACTGACTGGCACCCGACCCTGCGGCTGCCCTCGTTGATCACCGAACCCGGCAGAACCACGGCCATGACCTACGACAGTCATGGAAATCTGTTGACGCGCACCGAGACAGACACCGCAAACAGCAAGGCGCGCACGTGGACATACACCTATTTTCCGCGAGGCGAGAATGGCGCGTTCCAGCTGGCCACCATGGACGGCCCACGCACGGATGTCAGTGACGTCACGCGTTATACCTACTCGGTGGCAGGCCTCATGGCCAGCATCACCAATCCCGCAGGCCATGTGACGCGGGTGACGCGCCACAACGCCCGAGGTCTGCCTCTGGAATTGATTGATGCGAACGGAGTGGTCACGCAGATGACTTATCATCCGCGTGGCTGGCTGCTCACCAGCACCGTGCTTGACCCAGGACCTGGCGGCGACCAAGCCGTGACACGCTACGAATATGACAAGGCCGGCCAGATGTCGAAGGTGAGCTTGCCGAATGGAGCGTTTCTCACTTACGAGTACGATGCGGCTCATCGCCTGACTGCCATCGGCAACAACCTCAATGAGCGTCAGGAATACACGCTGGATGCGGCAGGCAATATCACGCAGGAAGTGCTTCGCAACAGTGCCGGAACGATCACGCGCACGCAGCAGTCCGTGTTCGATGAACTCAGTCGCATCCAGCAGGCCATCGGCGGCGCGGGACAGGTCACACACTTTGACTACGACAACAACGGCAATCAGACACTGATCGCAGTTGATCCTGCTGGACTGAACCAGCGAACCCTGCAGGCGTTTGACGCCTTGAATCGATTGCACACGAGCACGGATGCGCTGCATAACCAGAGTCGCTTCCTTCACGATGCCCGCGACAATCTGATCGAGGTCGCCGACCAGCGCGGCTTGAAGACCGTGTATACCTTCGACGGTCTCAACAATCTTGTCGAGTTGCACAGCCCCGATACCGGCATCACCCGTTACACCCATGACGCTGCCGGCAACCTGCTCGGCCAGACCGATGCGAGAGGGGTACTCGCCCAGTATTCCTATGATGCGCTCAATCGTTTGACCGCCGTGACCTATCCTGACAGCCCTGGTGAGAATATCGCTTACTTCTACGATCAAGCCGATGCAGAGTATGGGGTTGGGCGCTTGACGCGAGTCAACGATCAGTCGGGCAGCACGAGCTACGTCTACGATCACCGCGGCAATCAGTTGCAGTCTCGTGTCACGATTCAGGGCAATGCCTACACCACTGCGTACGCCTATGATATCGCCGACAACCTGGTGCAGACGACCTACCCGAGTGGTCGTGTGGTCAATCATCTGCGGGACAGTCTCGGTCGCACGGCTGAGGTGAGCACGGCGCAGAATGCCGGTACGGCAGTGCAGCCTGTCGCTACAGACATCCGCTATCTGCCTTTCGGACCGCTGCAGTCGCTGCGCTATGGCAATCTGCTGGAGCTGCAGGCGGGCATCGATGCCGACTACCGCATCAGCACACTGACAGTGGGCAGCGCAGGAGTCTCAGGCACGAAAGTACTTGCGCTTGGTTACACGCAGAACGCTGCAGACAACATCACCGCCATCACCGATGCCCTGAGTGTGAATCGCTCCCAGGCGTTCACCTACGACCCGCTCAATCGGCTGCTTGCCGCAGACGGTGCTTACGGAATCGAGGCTTACACCTACGACCCGGTCGGAAATCGCTTGTCACTGAGTGCCACCAAGCAGGCCACCACCAGCCGTCAGACCTACACCTATGACAGCGCGAGCAATCGTCTGCTCTCTGTCGACCTTGATGGAGCACTGCGGACGCTGGAGTACGACAGCGCGGGCAACCTCATCAGCGATGATCGCGGCACTCAGACCGGGTTCCATCTGGAGTACAACGCGCAGAATCGCCTCATTGAAGCGATGCCGCAACGAGGGCCCCAGCCTCAATCGCCTCAGCCCGGGGCTCAACCATGAAAAGGTTTCTGATGGGCTTGTTGCTCTGCTTGGTCACGTCGCAGGCAGCGGGTCAGAGCGCGGTTCAAGTCCGTGTCACCAACAGTGCTGGTGGCACCGAGCCGGGGCTGATGGTCTACGCCTACAGTGGCAACAACTACGTCAACAAGAGCGCCGTCACCAATATGGCTGGTGTCGCCAGCCTTCAATTGACGCAGGGCCATTATCGGTTTCGGATCGAGAAGAACGGCACGCTGTTTTTCACCAGCACTGCGAATCATTGCCGGGTGCCGGGCTGCAGCAGTGTTGTGCACACAATTCCCGAGTCCGTCATTGTCACTGTTGGCAACCAAGCGGGTGGCGTTGAACCCGGTCTGACTGTTCACGCGTACAGCGGCAACAACAACGTCAACAAGAGTGCCGTCACCGATACCAGCGGCCAGGCGAGCTTCACACTGCTGCCGGGCAGCTATCGTTTCCGTATCGACAGGAGTGGCAAACAGTACTTCACGGATGCAGCGAATCATTGCGCCGTGCCAGGGTGCACACATGTCGCTTACAAGTTTCCTGTGCCGCTGTCCGTTTTCGTGGCAGACGCCGCTATTGGCGCGTGTCTCGATGCCGCAGCGATTGCCAATGGCTGGACGCTGCCATCCCAAGTCACCAGCCTGAGCTGTAACAACCTGGGCATCTCCAATCTTTCCGGCTTGCAGATATTCACCAACCTGAGCAGCCTGTCGCTCGCAGACAACCCGATCACCCTGCTGAACTCACTGCAGGGATTGAACAATCTCACCCGCCTGAACCTGAGCGGCGCGACGCAACTGGAATGCAGTGCGCTTGGTAATCTCGAGTCGCTGCTTGGTACAGGTGTCATCACCCATCCGGCCAGTTGTCTTGGTGAAGGAGAGCTGGTGTTCAGCGTCACCAATCCCGGCGCTCCCGCCACCAACCAGTTCAGCTTCGCCGTGGCTTCTACACCCGCAGGTGACCTCATCAGCAGCGCAATCACCTACAACCCGGTGACCGAGTCCTACGATGGGCGCGTGTATCTGATCGATGGCACCAGTGGTGCGGAGCTGCTCGAGATTCAGAACCCGTCTCCCAGCGGTAGCGATTACTTCGGCTGGTCGGTGGCTTCCACGTCCTCGGGTGACATCGTGGTGGGTGCTTGGAACGATCAGGTCGCCGGCACCAATGCCGGTGCGGTGTATTTGTTTGATGGGGCCGACGGCAGTCTGCTGCGCAGCATTCCCAATCCCACGCCAGCAGCAGACGAGCGCTTCGGCTACGCGCTTGCAGCGACAATGGACGGCGGAGTCGCCGTGGGTGCGTACCTGCAGTCCGGTGGTGGTGCGGTGTATCACTTTGATGCGGACGGGGCGCTGCTACACACACTCGTCAATCCGACTGCCGACACCAATGCAGAGTTCGGCGGATCGATCGCAGTGAACACGAACGGCGAGATCATCGTCGGCGCCACGAAGCAGGACGTTTCCGCAGAAACCGATTCAGGTGCCGTATACCTCTATGCCAGCGCAGGCGGCGCGCCCTTGCTGAGCATCCACAACCCCGAAGCGCAAGCCTTCGATGACTACGGCAGTACAGTTGCCAGCACGCCGAGCGGAGAGATCGTCGTCAGCGCTCGCTTCAAGGACAACTTCGCCGCCAACGATGGCAGCGTGTTTGTGCACGATGACTTTGATGGCGATCTGCTGTGGGCAGTGTCCAACCCGACGGCAGATGCCGAGGGATTGTTTGCATCCAGTCTTGCGGCAACACCCGAGGGGCATGTGGTCGTGGGCGCTGCCAACGATGATGCCGAAGCAATCAACTCCGGTCGGGTCTTCATCTACAACGGCGCAGACGGCGCCCTGATCAAGATCATCGACAATCCGGAACCCGATGCCAACGTGAACTTCGGGCAGGGATTGGTGGTCACGCCCAGTGGCCAGATTGCTGTCGGGGCATTCGGTGCCGAGGGTGGTTTCGGCAAGCTGTACCTGTTCACCAGCATCGGCGACGGTGAGCCGCTGACGCCTGTTAATGAACTGCCATTCTCGGACAGCGCACTGCAGGCCTGTGTGCTCAATGAGGCGGCCAGCAATGGCTGGTCCACAGTCGATGAAGTTACAGCACTGAACTGCGCCAACAGTGACATCAGCGACCTCACAGGGCTTGATGCCTTGACGGATCTGGAGACACTGGATCTCAGTGGCAACACGGACATCCTGTGCAGTGATCTGGATGCATTAGAAGTAGCGCTACCCAACACGACCATCACTCGCCCAGCAACCTGCAGTAATGGTGGCACCACGGAAAGCCAGCAAGTGCAGAATCTGCACAACGCCCAGGGCCAGCGTGTGATGAAAACTGTGAACGGCAATCCAGCCACGGCGGTGCATTTCATCTACGATCAGTCGGGCCAGGTGATTGCGGAGATCGATGCAGCCACGGGGAAAACCCTGCGTGAATACATCTACGTGAATGGCCAGCAGATTGCACTGGTCGATGATACAGGCACTTCGGAAGAAGAGACTTATTTCGTCCACAACGACCATCTGGGCACGCCGCAGAAGATCACGGATCAAGCGCAGGCGATTGTGTGGGATGCCACCTACCAACCGTTTGGGAAAGTGGAGCTCACCACGTCAGAGATCGAGAACAATATCCGGTTCCCTGGGCAATATGCGGATGATGAAACGGGGCTGCATTACAACTATTTCAGGGATTATGATCCGACCCTCGGTCGATACATCGAGAGTGATCCGATTGGGTTGATCGGTGGGTTCAATACGTTCATCTATTCCATAAATAATCCTGTCATACATACCGATCCGGATGGGTTATCTCCAATGAGCAACTATTTTAGCTCTATGAAGTTTTATTTGTATAAAGAGCTACCAATTCGAAAATTAGAAGCACGTGCTACTTCAGCCAGTGAATGCTTCATATGCGTTGCAAACTGTGCTACTGAACTTGCAAAAAGCCAAGTGTTTGGAGTTGGAATCGACGCCATGCTTAAGCGGAGTACAAAGTCCTTGGCAGATCAGTTCGTTAAACAAGGAATACGCATGGTCGCCAAAAGAGTGGACCTCGCCAGCACGGCCTATGACATCGGAAAGGCTGCTGCCTGTACTATCGATTGCTACGAGAAATAGCCATGACCTCCTTCGATCCGGTATATGCTGTCTATGCGTTTACTGCCATTTATTTTGCTTCCTCGTGGGCATTTTTCTTTCTTGCTGGCAGTAAAAATTTGCTATCAAGGAGGCTATTTATTCTGATGGTATTGATCCCAATTGTCGCTCTGATGTATGTATTGATTTCACCAAAAAAGACAAGTAATTCTGAGGCGATACCGATTCGGTACTACGCAATGTACGCTGTGGTAATAGTTTTGCTTGGCACTGTCACGAGATACACCCCCTCGTTGTTGGTAGGCATTTTCTGATTCAGGTCGGGTGCTTGGGAATCAATTGGCCAGATTCTTTGATTCGCAGCGTTAGATGACTACGGCAACGCACTGGCTGCATCAGGCACTGGTGAGTTAATCCCCCATCCAGCATTCCTTTTACCGTTAACCATGAACCAATTCAGCCCTCACATTCTCACGTTCACCCTGACTCTCGCGACCGGCCTCTGCGCACTGTTGGCAAGCCAGGCGGCTACTGCTCAAGAGATCGCTGCGCCAAAGCAGATGCAAGCCGCGACTGCGGCCGACATTCCCGCGATAGCCAGGGCGATGGCGCAGAACGTCACGTCCTCCGGAATGCCCAGGAGTTATGCAGAGCCCTCCAATGCGTATTATCGCGAGATATACCAAGGTCGCGAGTACGCCCCCGAGTCGGTCATCGAACGCTTGATGATCCGCTATGAGCTGAACATCTATGATGGGGCGGTGTGGCAGATCGCCTTGTCGCTGCAGAACAATGCGGACTACCAAGTCTTGGTGGACGCGCACACGCAGCGCCTGTTGAGCGGAGCGTCCGGCAATCTGGGCTTCCTGGCACAGTCGCCTGCGTTCACGTACAACGGGCAGAGTGTTGTCGGCAGTCAAGCCTGGCTGTTTCGTTCCATCGCCGAAAGCTACGGGCCGATGATGGATCCCCTGAGCAACAGCTCCGTGGCGCCACCTGGATTTCCGCAAGCGGCACATGGTTTGCACAAAACCGATTTTCGACCGGTGCTGGGGGAAAATGCCTGGGCCACGATCATTGGTCCCGTGCAGACAGCCTATCTGAAGCATGGCGAGACGATTCCGCTGGACGCCCCGGAAATGCGCCTGGCGGTCAGCAGACTGGCGAGCTTCGAGATCATGCAGGATGCCCTCACGGGCGGCGTGTTCTATACGCCCAGCGGCACCTCAGGCATACAGGAGGGGGGCATCTCCGCAGAGAACAATCTCTCGCTTCTGGCTGGCCTGCGCTTGTTGCGAGAGGCGATTGGGGAGCGCGACCCAGGCACGACCAGTCTGATTGATGCACTCGTTTTCCGCGACGCCAAAGGCCCGGGCATCGAGGATTATTTCAGGGAGCGTGTTTACGATCCTGCTCAGGGCATACTGAGCTCCGGGGGCTTTGTCAGCCGTGACGCCGAGGGTGGCGCCACCTACGTGGCGTACGAGAATCTGGCGGTGGATGTGCAGACCTGGGGCCTGACGATTCTTGGCGCGCAGTGGGTGGATGCGCAATTCGGCGAGGGCACCGCGTACACGGTCTGGAACAACACGAAGGCGCGTGCGGGGGTGGTGCAGGACGGCGTGTTGCAAGGGGTCGGCTATACCGATGGCGACAGCATGCTTTCCGGTGAATGGACATTGGGCGCGGTGTTGATGGCGAAGGAGGTGGCCGGGTTCTATCGCCGCAGTCATCCGGAATGGGCGCGGCAGTTGCAGCAGGACGCCGATGCCATGCTGCTCGGCGTGCAGGCGCTCAAGGTCACCAACCCCGACGGGTCCATCGCCTATCACTACGCCAGCATGGATGGCCCGACGGGCTTTGGCTGGATGGCGCGCCGCATTCAGCACACCGGTGCCACCAATGGCTGGATGATCTTCACACTCGCCGACTTCAATCCGTTTGTTCTTGGCGGTGGCTTGTTCGCGCGCTGAGCGGCACGTCCCACCTTGATCCAGCGTAAACTTTCCGCAGATTTTTCCGCTATCCCGCCGACCTTGGTGCCAGATCAAGGTTTTTGCCGCGCCGCCCCTCTACCGTTCGCTCACCTGAAGATGAATTTATTCCAACAAGGGAGAGAATAATGATGTTTCCATCAAGGGCATTGAGCAGGGCAATCATGGGTGCAGGACTGGTGCTGGCCACGGTGCCGGCACTGGCGATCGAAGAAGGCGACGTGATCGTGCGCGTGGGCGCCACCAGCGTGCAGCCCGCAGAGTCGAGCAGCGTGATCACCACGGCCGCCACCGGTCCACTGGCCGGCACGGCGGCGGGGGTGGGCAACAGCACCCAGCTGGGCCTGAATCTGGTGTACATGTTGTCGGACAACCTGGGTGTCGAGGTGCTCGCAGCCACGCCCTTCGAGCATGATCTGAGCGTGAGCGGCCTGAGCCGTTATGGTTTCCGCACCACCGATCTGGGCTCCACCAAGCACCTGCCGCCCACGGTCAGTGCGCTGTATTACTTCGGAGCCAGCAGCAGCGCAGTGCGTCCCTATGTCGGGCTGGGCGTCAATTACACCTTCTTCTTTCAGGAAGACTTGAGTGGTTCGGCCAAGACCGAACTGGCCGGCACCGGCCTGTCGCTGGACGATTCCTGGGGCCTCTCCACGCGTGCCGGCGTGGACTGGGAGATGGGCAATGACTGGTTGCTGAACGCCTCGCTGTGGCGCATCGACATCGATACCACAGCCACGCTGGGCTCGGCGCTGGGTCGGGTGCGTGCCGATGTGGATCTGGACCCGTGGGTCTACATGGTCTCGGTCGGCTACAAGTTCTGAGACGATCTCCAAGGGGGCGGACGCGACTCTATCAGTCCGTCCGCCATTCCCTGTATGCTGCGGTGATTGCTCATAGAATGAGCAGCCTTGTGCCGCCCTCAGCGGCTTCCTGGATACCGTGGATCAGATACAGTCCCTGTACATCGTCAACATGCTGGTGGGCATCACGCTCGCGGGCTGTCTCGCCTTCGTGGCCGGGCGCCGCGACCGTGAACTGGGCCTCTGGGCGCTCGCGTTTGCCCTGTATCCTCTGGGTTTCCTCTTCTTCGGCCTGCGTGGCCAGATTCCCGATCTGCTCTCGATTGCCGGTGGCAATGGCACCCTGGCGCTGATGTTCGCGCTGTTCACGGAAGGGCTCTGCCGACTGCATCGGCTGCAGGTGTCGCGCCTGCTCATCTGGGGTCCGCCGCCCTTTGCCGTGCTGGGTTTCGTGCTGCTGCAGGACGACCTGGCCGCCCGTGTGGTGCATGGCGCCATCACCAGTTCCTATCACGCCATCCTGATTGCCTTTGTGGTCAGCAGCGGCCTGCGGCGCAATCGCGGCAGCGGCAGCTGGATCATCTTCGTGGCCATCATGGCGTCCTCCCTGGTGTTCCTGGTGCGGGCAGTGTCCCTGTTCGCGGGCTGGAGCACGGGTCTGGATTTCCTCACGCCCGGCCTGGCGCAGACGGTGTATTTCTCCCTGGGCATGATGTGCCTGATCATGTTCGCCATCGGCTTGCTGGTGACGTACAAGGAGCGCGCCGAGGCCGAGGCGCTGCGTCTGGCGCGGCACGATCCGCTGACGCAGCTGGCCAATCGCCGGGTGCTGCAGGAGCGACTGCAGCAGGCGCTGGCGCGCAGTCAGCGCAGTGGGCAACACGGCGCGCTGCTGGTGCTGGACCTGGATTTCTTCAAGCAGCTCAACGACGCCCACGGCCATGCCATGGGGGATCAGCTGCTGATCGAGGTGGCCTATCGTCTGAAGGACGCCGTGACGCAGGACGACACGGTGGT
>CAYQBR010000034.1:0-10829 GCA_964415735.1 uncultured Klebsiella sp.
GCAGCAATCTGCGCCTGCTGGAAGACCCGCGCGCCGCGCTCACCCTGGAAGAAGCCATCGCCGCCCTGGCCACCGATGGGCAGGTCTGGGACCAGCCGGGCTTCCCCACCCTCGGCTACACGGACTCCGCCTGGTGGGCCGCGATCGAGGTCGACAACCGCTTCACGGCACCGCAGACCTGGCTGCTGAAGATGAAGTTCGCCAGTCTCGACCGGCTCGACTTCTGGCACCGCGATGCCTCCGGTCAGTGGGTGCAGAAGAGCGCCGGTGACACGCTGCCCTTCAACGGCCGGGACATCGACCACCACGCCATCCTCTTCGACTTCGTGGCCCTGCCGGGCCAGACCCAGACACTCTACGTGCGTGCCGAATCCAAGGGCTCGGTGCAGTTCCCGCTCACGCTCACCAGCCTGCAGGACTTCCAGGAATCCTCGAAATCCGAGTACTTCTGGATCGGGCTCTACTACGGCATCCTCGCCGTCGTGGGGCTCTACAGCCTGTTCATCTGGTTCTCCACCCGCGAAGTGATCTACCTGCACTACGTGCTCTTCCTGCTGGCCGGCGGCCTGTTCTCGTTCTCCTTCCAGGGGCTCGCCTTCCAGTATTTCTGGCCCGACAACCCCTACTGGGCCAACCGCAGCATCATGACCTTCATCGCCCTGGCCTGCGCCTCGGGCCTGCAGTTCGTGCGCAGCTTCATCACGCTCGAGCGTCACGACGCCCGTCTGGACAAGCTGTTCCGCGTCATGAGCATGGCGGCACTGGCCTATGCCCTCATTGCCATCGTCGCGCCCTACGGTTTCCTCGTGCTGCTGATGAATCTGTTCGTGCTGCTGATCGTCGTGCTGGTGAGCGTGGCGGCAGTGCAGACAGCCCGCAAGGGCTACCGGCCTGCCCAGTTCCTGCTGGGCGCCTGGTCGGTGCTCATCACCGGCATCCTCATCGAGATCGTGCAGCGCATGGGCGTGAACCTGCCGCCCCTGCTCAGCTACCACAGCTTCCAGTACGGCACCGCGCTGGCGCTGGTGGTGCTCTCCTTCGGCCTGGGTGATCGCATCAACTCCCTGCTCAAGGAATACAGCCTGGTGCAGGAAGACATGCTCAAGGCGAACCAGCTCAAGATCGAGGCGCTGCAGAAGGCCGACGACGTCAAGGAAGAGTTCATCGCCAACGTCTCCCACGAGCTGCGCACGCCGCTCACCGGCATCATCGGGCTGTCGGAGATCATCCTGGAGAAGAGCGCCGCCTCGCTGGATGAAAGTGCGCGCGAGAACCTCAACATGATCCGCATCAGCGGCCAGCGCCTGGCGAATCTGGTGAACGACGTCATCGACTTCTCCGCCATCAAGAACGGCCACCTGGAGCTGCACAAGAAGCCGGTGGATCTCAAGAACATCTGCATCCTCGTCAACAAGATGTGCCGCCCGCTGATCGGCGACAAGCCCATCCAGCTGGCCGAGAGCTTCCCGGCCGAACCGGTGCTGGTGCTGGGTGACGAGGACCGCCTGCAGCAGATCCTCTTCAACCTGGTATCCAATGCCATCAAGTTCACTCAGCGCGGCTGGGTGGCGGTGTCCATCGAGATCATCGACATCGATGCCCGCGTCATGGTGCGTGACACCGGCATCGGCATTTCCAAGGATCAGCAGTCGCGCATCTTCAACCGCTTCTATCAGGTGGATGCCGCCGCCAGCCGCGAGGAAGGCGGCACGGGGCTGGGCCTGTCCATTTCCCAGAAGCTGGTGGAACTGCACGGCACCGAGATCATCCTGCGCAGCTCGCCCGGCGAGGGCTCGACCTTCTACTTCGACCTGCCGCTGCTCACCGAGAAGGATCGTCTGGCCGCCAGCAACAGCAAGGTGCAGAAGAAGCTCGAGAAGGAATCGGGCGCGAAGCTCAACGCCATTCTGGAAAGCACGCCGCCCATCGTGGATCGCCGCAATCGCCGCGAGAGTGGCGAGCCGGTGATCGGTCAGGCGCCGCTCTTGCCGGGGCGCCGCCGCAAGATCCTGGTGGTGGACGACGAGTTCCTCAACGTGCGCATCGTCAAGGAGCATCTGTCCGGCCCCTACGAGATCGACAGCGCCCTGAGCGGTCACGACGCGCTGATGATGCTGCAGCATGACAAGCCCGACCTGGTGATCCTCGACCTGATGATGCCCATCATGACGGGCTTCGAGCTGTGTCAGCGCATCCGCGAGAAATACAGCATGGACGAGCTGCCCATCGTCATCCTGACCGCGAAGAACCGGGTGGAGGATCTGGTCAAGGGCCTGAGCCTTGGCGCCAACGACTACATCAGCAAGCCTTTCAGCAAGGAAGAGCTGAAGGTGCGCGTGGGCAAGCAGTTCGAGATGCTGCACCTGCTGGAAATCCGCCAGGAGAACCAGCGCCTCGCGTGGCAGCTCGACAAGTACCAGGAAACCGAGAAGAAACTGCGCGAGCGCGAGACACGGCTGGCGAAGATGCTGGACGTGACGGGCGATGCGCTGATCTCCATCGACGAGAGCGGCCAGATCGCCTACATCAACAAGGCGGCGGAAACGCTGCTGAAACTGCCGGCCGAGGATTTCCAGGACGGCCCGGTGAGCGCGCTGTCCGAGCGGCTGGAAACCATCTGTCAGGGCGTGTCCGAGATCATCGGCTTCCCCTTCCGGGAGAACGTGATTTCCTCGCCCGACAATCCCACCTATTTCACCTTCACCATCCGCCAGCCGGATGAAGACGAGGACGCCGCCGCGCCCGTGCGGCTGTGCGTGCTGCCGCTGAGTCTGGACCAGGAGTTCTACCTGCTGATGTTCCAGCGCGTGCTGCCGGCCGGTCTGGGCGACGACGAGAGTCTGGTGGAAGCCTCGCTGCCGCATCTGATCGACCAGATCAACCGCAACGTCGAGCGCACCCAGGTGCTGAGTGAATACCTCGCGCGCATCACGCCCGAGGACTTGCAGAAGCACCGCCACCTGTTCGCCGATCTGGAGAACGTCGACAAGATCATCCAGAGCCTCTCGGGGGCGCTGCCCTCGGATGCCGACGACGAGCAGCAGTACCGCGAGGCGTTGGTGAAACTGATGCAGGACTGCCATTACTACTGGCAGAAGGTCACGGGCGAATCCATCATCGACCTGGCCGAGAAGAGTCGCATCTGGAGCGTCAGCATCGACAATGGTCGACTGCGCACCCGCTCCATGAACCGTTATCTGTCCATCGACAAGCTGCCCAGCAATCCGCGCTGGCGCCAGGTGGCCCGCACGGCCTATTTCGTGTTGTCCAAGGTGTCCCACGATGCCGAGGCCAAGAGCGCGCTGGAGAAATCCGTCGCCCGGCTGCAGGACATCGTTGAAGCCAAGGCCCTGACCTGAACGCCCGTTCCACCTTCATGTCCTGCAGGAACGCACCATGAGTCTCGAGATTCTTTCCCGCGTGCGCTGCTTCGGCGGCGAACAGCGGCGCTACCAGCATCACAGCGACACCCTGGGTTGCGCCATGCGCGTCAGCGTGTTCCTGCCGCCCCAGGCGCTCGCCGCCGACGCAGCCGTCCGCTTGCCCGTGCTCTACTGGCTGTCGGGGCTCACCTGCACCGACGAGAACTTCGTGCAGAAGGCGGGTGCTCAGCGCATCGCCGCCGAGCTGGGCCTGATCGTGGTGGCGCCGGACACCAGCCCGCGCGGTGACGGTGTCGCCCGCGCCGGCGAGGGCGAATGGGATCTGGGTCTCGGGGCCGGCTTCTATGTCAATGCGACCGCGGCGCCCTGGTCGGCGCACTACCGCATGTACGACTATGTGCTGGAGGAACTGCCCGCCGTGCTGGAGCCGGCGCTGCCCGTCGACGCGCAGCGCCGGGCCATCAGTGGGCACTCGATGGGCGGACACGGCGCTCTGGTGCTGGCCCTGCGCAATCCGCAGCGTTTTCGCAGCGTGTCGGCCTTCGCGCCGATTGTCGCGCCCTCGACCTGCCCCTGGGGCGTGAAGGCGTTCACGGCCTATCTGGGCGAAGACCGCGAGGCCTGGGCGCAGTACGACGCCAGTGTGCTGCTGGCGCGTCACGGCTGCCCGCTGCCGCTGCTGCTCGATCAGGGCGATGCCGATGCCTTCCTCGCCGTGCAGTTGCAGCCCGAGCGGCTGCTGGAGGCTGCCGCACAGGCTCGCGTGACCGTGGACTACCGGCGCCGCGCAGGCTACGACCACAGCTATTTCTACATCGCGAGTTTCATCGAGGAGCATCTGCGCTTCCACGCACAGCACCTTGCCGAGCACCGCTGAAGCGCCGTCACGGCGCGGGAGTCCTGACCCATGTCCCTGCAGATCATTCCGCGCACCTCCGATATCGGCTTTCCCGTCCGCCGCCTGCTGCCCTCACGCCTGCAGCAGCGCGTGGGGCCCTTCATCTTCGTCGACCACATGGGCCCTGCGTTGTTCGCGCCCGGTGGCAGCGCCGGCGATGTGCGGCAGCATCCGCACATCGGGCTCGCCACCGTGACCTATCTGTTCAGTGGTGCCATGCTGCACCGCGACTCCCTGGGCACGGTGCAGCGCATCGAGCCCGGCGCCATCAACCTGATGACGGCCGGCCGTGGCATCGTGCATTCCGAGCGCATGCCGGCGGATATCCGCGAGCAGGGCATCGCCGTGCACGGCATGCAGACCTGGCTCGCCCTGCCGACCGCCCTGGAAGACATGGCCCCCGACTTTGCCCACTATCCGGCCTCCGCCATTCCCGAGACGCAGATCCCCGGCGGCACGCTCCGCGTGCTGATCGGCAGTGCGCTCGGCCTGGAGTCTCCGGTGCGGGCGCACTCCCCCACCACCTTTCTCGATCTGCAGCTGCAGGCAGGAGCTCAGTTCGCACTGCAGTGTCCCGGGCAGGAGCTCGCGGTGTATCTGGCCGAGGGGGAAGCGACGGTGAATGCCCAGTCGGTACCGGGTTTTCACCTGCAGATCGAGGGGGATGCGCTGCACGTGCAGGCCGGGTCCGCCGGCTGTCGCGCCATCGTGCTGGGTGGCGAGCCGCTCGCCGGGCCGCGCCATGTGCACTGGAATTTTGTGTCGTCCAGTCTGGAAAAGGTGAAGCAGGCGGGGCAGGACTGGCAGGAGGAGCGCTTTGCACTGGTGCCGGGCGAGACGGACTGGATCCCTCTGCCGGGCTGAACGCTCGAGCAGCGCGCGCCAGTCCAGGATCGCCAGCCACAGCAGCGTGGCTCCCACCAGCATCAGCGCCTGGCTGGTGCGATCCCGGATGGCGTAGACGAGCGGGTCCTCATGCAATTGCCCGCGCGCGGCCAGCAGCCAGATGCGCGTGATCAGGTACAGCAGCAGCGGACACAGCAGCCACAGCAGCTCGGGTGTGGCGTACTGATTGCGCGTGTCGTCGTTGTTGATGTAGAGCGCGAACACCATCACCGACATCAGCGCACTCGCGCTGCCGAACAGTGCCATCATCGGCAGATCCTGCGCCAGATACCCCCGCCCCTGCGACTGTTCGACGCCAGCCTTCTGCAGGTAGTCCAGCTCCGTGTAGCGCTTGACCACCGCGAGGCTGAAGAACAGGAACATCGAGAAGGCCAGCAGCCAGAACGACAGCGCGACCCCGACTGCCGCCGCGCCGGCGATGATGCGCAGCGTGTACAGCCCCGCCAGCAGGATGACATCCACCAGCATGATGCGCTTGAGCACGAAGCTGTAGAGCCCGGTGCACAGATAGTACAGCGCCAGCACGCCCACAAAGGCGGGCGGCAGCGTGCCGGCAAGCGCGAACGCCAGCACCAGCAGCAGCGGGCTCAGCATCAGGCCGTGCAGCAGCGGCAGATCCCCGCTGGCGAAGGGGCGCCGATGCTTGCTGTGGTGTGCCCGGTCGCTGGGCAGATCGAGCAGATCATTGAGCACATAGACGCTGGACGCGCACAGGCCGAAGCTCACGAAGGCGAGCAGCGCCTGCAGCAGCAGCGCACTGTTGCCGAGCTCGTGCGCCAGGGCCAGCGGCAGCAGCACCAGCAGGTTCTTCAGCCATTGATGCAGACGCAGCGCGCGCACGCCCGCGCGCCAGCGACTGCCCTGACGCGGGAATTCCACTTCGATGGGCACCTGTGCGGCGAGCTGGCGGCGCAGGGCGGGCGACACCTCCACCGGGATGGCCGCCGCGGCATGACGCCAGACGGCGAGATCCACCGCACGATCCCCTGCATACACATAGCGCGGCGCTTCGCTGGCGATGCGTTGCTGCTTGGCTGCACCGCCGCAGTTGTGCTCGCCGTCGCTGCCGATGGCTGCGTCGAAGAGCGCGAGGTGGGCGGCCACGGCATCCACCAGCCGTTGATCGGAGGCCGAGATCAGCACGAGGCGGCGTCCCACGGCCTTTTGTTCGCGCAGGTAGCTCAGCAGGCCCTGATTCCAGGGCAGCAGGTCGACGCGCAGCTGCACGCGGCGGGCGATTTCCCGCTTCAGCGCCGCCTTGCCGCGCAGCAGCCACAGCGGAATCAGGAACAGGTAGAGCGGGTTTCGCTTGAGCAGTTCCAGAAAGGATTCCAGCAGCAGATCACTGCGCAGCAGCGTGCCGTCCAGATCCACATACAGCGGCAGGGCAGTGCGATCCTCTGTTACCGGGCTGTGGCTCATGACGGGGTCCTGTGGGCTGCGCTCAGAGCGGCAGGCGCTTGAAGAGGGCATCGGGGATGGCGCGCACCACGGCCATGATCAGTCGCCAGTAGCCGGGCGCATAGACGGTGTGGCGACGCCGGCGCACACCCTCGAGCAGGCCCTGGGCGATGCGCTCGGGCGAACTCCACAGCGGACCCTTGCGCAGATGGGCCGTCATCGGGGTGTCGACAAAGCCCGGACGCACATCGACCACATGCACGCCGTGAGGAAACAGCCGCCCGCGCAGTCCCTGCAGATACTGGGACACCATGCCCTTCGCGGCGCCATAGACATAATTGGACGGGCGGCCGCGATCCCCCGCCACCGAGGTCACCACGGCGATGCAGCCCTGCTTGCGTGCGCTCATGTGATTGCCCAGCAGGGTGAGCAGGGAGATCGTGCTCAGGGCATTGATGTTGAACTGTTCCAGCGCGGCCTCGAAGTGTTCGGCGCACTGCGCCTGATCGGGCAGGCTGCCATGGCAGATCACGGCCAGATCGATGCTGCCCAGGGTGTCCAGGGCCTGTTCCAGCACGGCCTCGTGCAGGCTGAAATGCGTGACATCCAGCGGAGCGAAGTCGACTGCAGTGGCGCCACGAATCTCCAGATCCTGCTTCTGCTGCGCCAGCAGGGCGCTGTCCCGGGCCAGCAGGAACAGCCGCGCGTGCTCCTCGGCACAGGCGCGGGCCACTGCCTTGGCGATGGCCGAGTTGGCCCCGATGATCAGGATGTTCTTCATGCGTTCTCCGAAAGCTGGCTCACAGGCCCAGGCGCTGCGACTGCAGCGAATTGAACAGACGATCCGCGCCGCTTGCAAGGCGCAGCGCGCGCAGCGCTTCCCAGCGGGGATAGCTGCGACGGAAGGTGTCCGCGCTCATGCGGGCGTCCTTGGCCAGATAGAGACGGCCGCCGTGGTCCAGCACGATGCGGTCGAGCTCGTCCAGCAGCGGCAGCAGCGAGGGCTCGAACTTGAAGTCCAGCGCCAGGGTGTAGCCCGCCAGCGGGAAGGAAAGCCAGTGGTCGTTGCCCGGGCCGAATTTCTTCAACACCGACAGGAAGGACCCCTTGCCGGCCGCGCCGCTGGCCTGCAGCACGCGGCGAATGCCCGGCAGTGCCGCGTCCTGGGGAATGACGCACTGGTATTGCAGGAAGCCGCGCCGGCCGTAGAGACGGTTCCAGTGCGCGATGCCGTCCAGCGGGAAAAAGTAGCTGTCTGCTTCCAGCCGCTGCCGCGCCTGCGGGTCGACGCGCCGCGCGTAGTACAACGCATTGAAGGCGCCCATGCTGTAGCGGTTGAGCAGGAAGGCGGGCGCATCGACGGGCACACTCAGGCGGCCGGGGCGAGGTGCCAGATAGCGGCCGTCCTGCGCATGTTCGCCCAGATAGAGCAGGGCCCGGCCGAGCGCGTTGCCGCGCGCCAGGCAGTCCAGCCACGCCACGGAGTAGGTGGCGGCCGCGTGTTCCTCGAACTGCGTGACGACCTCCTCCAGATTGGCGCTGCGCAGGGTCTGCTGCAGGATCGCCGAGCCGGGCACGCGCTGCAGACGCAGCGTGGCGTCCAGGATGATGCCGGTCAGGCCCATGCCGCCGCAGGTGGCGTTGAACAGATGGCTGTTTTGCGCAGGCGCACATTCCACCACCTCGCCCGAGGCCTGCAGCAGGGAAAGCCGCGTGACATGCTGGCCGAAGGTGCCAGCCACATGATGATTCTTGCCATGCACATCACTGGCGATGGCGCCGCCCACACTGACGAAGCGGGTGCCGGGCACCACCGGCAGCATCCAGCCCCGGGGCAGGAAAACCTGCAGCAGCTGATCCAGGCTGACCCCGGCGGCACAGCGCAACTCGCCGCTGGATTCATCGAAACTCAGCAGATGATCGAGCGCCTGGGTCTGCACGACCTCGGCGGCCAGGGCGCTGTCGCCGTAGCTGCGACCGAGCCCGCGCGCGATCAAGCTGGCGGGGGCGGCCTCGCGGCGGCGCAGCAGGGCGGCGATGGCGGCCGGCGTGCGCGGGGCATGCGGTGCGCAATCGGTGACGGGGTAGCGGCCCCAGGAGTGCAGTCTCATGGGCAGACTCTTCGGGGTGAGCGCAGCAGGGGGTGTGCAGGGTGGGGTGACATCAACATGCGCGCAGGATACTCCGCCCGGCGCGGCGCCGTCATCCGTCGGCCTGCTGCTGCGGGAGCGGCGCTGCTATACTGCGCGCCTCCTCACTGCCGGACACCGCCATGCATCCCGATATCCCCGCCTTCACCCGCACGCTTGCCGAAGCCGCCGGCGAACTTATTCGCCGCGAACGCCTGGCCGTGCAGGGCCTGAGCACCGCCTACAAGGGCGGCGCCGAACTGGTGACCCACGCCGACCTCAAGGCCGATCAGTTCATCTGCGATGCCATCCGCGAGCGCTTCCCCGGGCATCGCATCCTGGCGGAGGAATCGGCGCCGACCATGCAGGATCTGTCCGCCTGGCAGGGGCCGCTGTGGATCATCGACCCGATCGACGGCACCGTGAACTACGCCCAGGGGCATTTCCAGAGCGCGGTCTCCATCGCCTATGCCGAGCAGGGGCGCGTGCTCTGTGGCGTGGTCTGCAACCCCTTCGTGAACGAGACCTTCCACGCGGTGCTGGGCGGCGGTGCCTGGCTCAACGACGCTCCGATCAAGGTGGCCACCAAGACGGAGCTGCGCCGCGCCATCGTGGCCACCGGCTTCCCCTACATCAAGGGCGACATGCGGCCGATCGTGCGGCGGCTGGCGCTGGTGCTGCAGGAGTGCGCCGACATTCGCCGTCTGGGTGCTGCCTCGCTGGACATCTGCTGGGTGGCCATGGGCCGGCTGGATGGCTACTACGAGAACCTGAGTCTGTGGGACTTCGCCGCCGCCCAGCTCATCGCCCGCGAGGCCGGTGCCCGCTACGGGCACTTCAAGCCGGTGCCCGAGGGCGTCAGCCCGGAGTTTCACGACCAGAACATCCTGGTGGCGAATGACGCGCTGTTCCCGCAGCTGCACGAGCTGCTGAACCGGGCCGATGCCGGCAGTGTGGACTGACCTCAGGCCGTGTGTCGCCGGCACAGCGCCAGCCAGGATTGCACGCCGGCACTGCGGTATTTCTGCTTGTGCAGGATGAAGTAGAAGCGGCGGCTCCAGTCGCGCTGCGGCGCGCTCAGGGCCACCAGTGAGCCGCGCGCGATGGCCTCGCGCAGCGCGATGGCGGACAGACAGCCGATGCCGAGATTCGCCTCCACCGCCCGCTTGATCGCTTCCGTGTGCTGCAGCTCCAGGCGCAGGTCCAGCTCGGGCAGCAGGCCGTGCATGGCGCGGTCGAAGGCCTGCCGCGTGCCGGAGCCCGCTTCGCGCACGATCCACTGGGCCTGCAGCAGGTCGGCATCCTGCAGCACTCGCCGCTGGGCGAAAGGATGCTGCGGGGAGCAGAACAGCATCAGGTCGTCCTCGCGCCAGGGCAGCACGTCCAGCACCGGGTCCTGCAACTCTCCTTCCACCAGGCCGATGTCCAGTTCGAAGTTGCGAACGCGACTGGCGATGCCCGCCGTGTTCTCCACCGTCAGGCTCACCCGGGCGCCGGGGTGCTCACCCATGAAGTCGGCCATGATGGCCACCGCCAGATAATTGCCGATGGTCAGCGTGGCTCCCACTTTCAGCTCGCCGATCTCGGAATGCTGAGACAGGCTGCGCTCGAACTCGCGGGCCTGGGCCATCAGTGCCTCCGCCCGTGGCCGCAGTGACTTGCCCAGGGCATTGAGCTGCAGGCGCTTGCCGGCGCGGTCGAACAGCTGCACCTCGAAGCGCTGCTCCAGGTCCTGCAGCGCCGAGCTGGCCGCCGACTGCGACATCGCCAGGCTCTGGGCGGCCTGGGTGACGTTCTCGTAATGGGCCGTGGCAAGAAAGACTTCGATCTGACGCAGGGTGTAATGCATGGGGGCTCCCGGCCGGCGCGCTCGCCAGCGGCTTGAATTCACTGACTCGCCCCTGTATCGTCCCGCTCCGTTCACGGCGCCGGACAAGGGGGCCGTCGGGCGCAGGATATATCAGGAAAACCGATCAAGGATATGGGGATTATCTGTTTTACAGGTACTTGACCGTTTGTCTACAATGCGCCCCGCTTCAACCGGCCTCCCCCGGCCACGGCATCTCTCTCACTGATCACTGGCAGGAAACACAATGGCGGCAGTCTCCAAGC